>CAKZNV010000222.1 GCA_937132085.1 uncultured Rubritalea sp.
TTATTATGTCTGAGAAAATTAAAGCCCTGTTAGCCACGGGAAGAATTTCAAACCTGCCTACAGTCTGGTGTAACTGCTTGGCTGCAGCACTAATTTTGTTCCATCAATCAGAAAAAGGCTTCCAAGAATTTGTTTCACAACCTTGGAGCGAACCTCTTACTTACTTAGCTATATTCTTAGTAGTAATCACTTCATGCTTCTACGTTGGTGGATGTTTCTTCGGTGACTATCACGACCGAGAATTTGATGCTGAACATAAACCCGAGCGACCTATACCATCAGGAGTCTTGAAGAAAAACACTGTTTACATTATAGGTATTGCTCTCATGCTCCCTGCTTTCATAGCTGGGTCTTTCCTACCTAGTCTGTATATAGAAGATTTCAGAATACACCTTATACAGCTACCTATGCTGTGTCTATTTTTCTCTATCCTCTGGTATTCCTCTTATCATAAAAAATCGCTATATATAGGACTACCATTAATTGGTCTATGCCGATTTTTCCTAGTAATTTTCTCTGCAGCAGCTACTTCAGTTTTACTAGGACAAATGAAAGCCATTGGTGAATATACTCATTTTGAAAGTGCGCCCTACTACATCACCCCAATCGTCCTCTACGCCTCAGCGGTCTGTCTCTACACCATCTGCTTCGCAAGCGTGGCTCGCACGGAGTCATCCGATAGCCCTATCACTTGGCGAAAGGTTTTGCGTTACACAATGCTTGGACTCCCGCTACTCGCTGTAATCTCAAAAGGTAGTTTCTTTGGTATATTCCAGCAGACTCCCGCTATCGTAGCTGTCGCCATTTACGCAATCTGGCTCATCCATAGTTTCTCTTACCTCAGCAGAAATAAAGGAGTTTACGTCTCCAAATGTCTCGCTGGCTTCTGCTTACTAGACGCCTGTTTCGTGGCTCAGTTTGGCTGGATCTGGCTCATCATCTGCCTCGTCCTATTCGCCTGTTCACTCGCTCTACAGAAAATAGCACCAGCGACCTAGGGATCGATAAACTACGGCGTCTCTTTTTTGAAGACGTCGAACTCAGGGTTCACGCAACGCTTTTTCCAGCGTTTGTAAACCGCTCTGAGTTGCTCTTCTGACTCTGGTTGTTCACCTTTATCACCAGTCTCTTTGATCCAAGCATTCAATAAATCACGATGCTTCTTGAGCTCCTCAGCATGATTTGGATCAGCAGCTAGGTTATTTACCTGATGAGGATCTTTTTCCAGATCATAGAGTTCTTCTGCAGGACGTTTGCCAAAGAATGCCCACTCAGGTATTTTGCCTAGCTTTCCGCTGTCATGAAGCGCATGCAGACGTCTAGTCTGAGCCTGATTATCACGATACTGAGGCTGGAGTAAGATACGGTCAGTGAGGAAATTTTTGATATAACGATACTTCTCCGTGCGCACCGTGCGAATACGATCAATCGTGTAGTCACAGCGATCACGAGCAGAGATCACATGGTCACGTTTCTTATAATCTTTCCCAAAGAGGTCTTGCCCATGCAGATACTTAGGCAGCTCAATACCAGCCAACGCTAATGTGGTAGCAGAGATATCAAGCGTGCTGGTCATCTCCTCACGCACTGTATCCTTCGGTATTCCTGGCCCAGTAATAATGAGCGGCACATGCACTCCCCCTTCGTAGCAAAATTGCTTGTGACGCAGTGAGTGATTATTCCCATGATCTGAGAAAAAGAACACGATAGTATTCTCTAACAATCCATCTTGCTTTAGCCCATCCATGATCTTTTTCACATCATTATCAGTGACTCTCACCGTATCATAATGATGAGCCCATTCTTTACGGAAGATCTCTTCATCAGGAAAATAAGGAGGAACCTTCATTGTCGATGGATCCACTTTGTCTTTGAAGCCCTTGGTTCTAGCCTTACCTCCATACAGTTGAATCTGCCCAAACCATGGCATCCCTTTAGGAACATCAGTCCAAGACCCTTTACCTTTAGTGCTCCACTGAAACTCTCGGCCTTGCTTGAGCTTAGGGCTTCCTATGGTGTAATGATCAGCTCTGTTAAAAACGAAATTGTAATCATCTTTGCCTCTATTGAAAGTAGCGTAGCCATTTTCTTTAAATATCTGAGGGAGAGTCTTGACTCCTTTTGGGATGTGAATCATCGACTCAGCACTACGTGAGGAACGATGATTATGAAATCCCGTAGTAGTCTGATAGACACCAGTGATCATAGCGGAACGACATGCCGAGCAAACTGGAGCAGGAACGTAACATCGAGAGAATCTCACCCCATTTTTACTCATTTCATCTAGCTGTGGAGTCTTCCCAGCATTGATTGGATAACCGTAAGATTCCATCCATGGAGAAAGATCCTCCACGAATATCCAAAGAATATTTGGTTTATCAGCAGCTCTCACTGATAGGCTTAGCACTGCTAGTAACAGAATGGTTAGATATTTCATCGTTGTTTTAAAGTTAGTTTATTTCACCGCCTTTTCCTTGTTCTTTTTGTTTTTCTTATCCTTTTTACCCTTCTTCTTTTTCTTACCTTCATTCCCCGGTGAACCTGGGCCCCAGAGTGGCTCTTGTAGCTGGCTTTCCCAAACTTTCATTTTCTCTAGTAAAGCTTTTAGAACTTCTGGATTCTTTGCAGCTAGATCGTTGCTTTCGCCTATGTCCTTAGAGATATCATAGAGTTCTGGCTTGGCTCCAGCTTCTTTACGGTTGTGGATGAGCTTCCACTTACCCTCACGTAGAGCGATGCTTCCCTTTGATCCGTGCTGACGCCAATGCAAGGTGCGCTGAGGTAAAGACTTTTTCTCATTTGTCATCAAAGGTAAGAAACTACGCCCATCTAGCTTCCAACCTGCAGAGACTTTATTGCCAGACATTTCTATCACTGTAGGAAGGATATCCAGGGAGATAACTGGATCTGAAATCACACTTCCCGGCTTTATTTTCTCAGGCCAGCGCATTGCCCAAGGGACTCTGACGCCACCTTCCCAGAGTGTGCCTTTCTTACCTTGGAGCTTACCATTGTTAGCGCCTGTCGCAGTCTGCCCACCGTTGTCATTGGTGAAAATCACTAGGGTATTGTCCTCAATCCCGTTGTCTTTGACCGCCTTGAGAATTTTACCGACGTTGTCATCCAGAGACACGATCAGTCCTGCATAGTTCATTCGTCCTTTTTTCTCGATGTGCTTGATTCGATCTAGATCCTTTTTGTTAGGTTGATTCGGTGAGTGTGGCGCAGTGAATGAAACGAATAGGTAAAATGGCTCAGCTTTGTTCTCTTTGATGAACTTTACTGCAGCATCACCGAAACGATCCGTGACGTATCCTTCTTCTTTAGTTGGTTTATCATTATCCAGAATCACACGATGTGGTGTTGTCTTTGTCATTGGGTAGTAACCACGGGAACCTTGAAGTAGTCCGTAAAACCAATCGTAACCACGCTTGTTAGGGTGCATATTTGCAGGATAGCCTAGATGCCATTTACCGATAAGAGCAGTCTTGTAGCCCATGCCTTGAAGTCGTTTCACACCGAAAGTCTCCTCTAATGAAACACCATTCTTCGCCCCTGGGGGCAAATTATTGTCATAGCCGAAACGTCCTTGATAACGCCCAGTCATTAGCCCTGCTCGTGAAGGTGAGCAGACACAGCCAGACATGTAAGCATCTGTTAGACGAGCGCCATCACGAGCAATTGTGTCGATGTGCGGAGTCAGCTTCTTCATATCTTCGGCACAATCAGGCTGAAAACCAAAGTCAGCATAGCCTGCGTCGTCTGAGTAAAGGATGATTATGTTCGGCTTCTTCGCCGCTACAGCTGATACGCATAACGAAGAGATCACTGAGAGCGATAGGATAGCATTTTTAAATTTCATGATGTTTTTCTATTTTTTAGATTTCTTCTTTTTACGGTTTTTCTTTTGACGAGGCTTTGATGGATCTTTGAAATCCTTGTGCTCAGTGCGCAAGGTCGTGAATAGTGTAGTCATATCATTTAATACTTTAGGATGTTTATCCGCTAGATTATTCTTTTCACCAATATCCTTAGAGAGGTCGAAGAGTAATGTTTTACCACCAGCACGGCGATAGGCTTTCCAGTTTCCCATTCGGATCGCTTGTTGACTTCCTAGCTCCCAGTAGAGAGAATCGTGCTTCTTCTGCTTACCTTCTCCTGTCAGAGTTGCTAGAATTGAGATTCCATCCGTTTTCTTCTTCGGTTTCTCACCTGCTACTTCTGCGAATGTAGCAAGCATGTCCCAGCCAGCTGAAATATGATCAGATTTTGTTGCTGGTTTGATCTTACCTGGCCACGAAGCGATGAATGGCACACGGATGCCCCCTTCATAGAGTGAACCTTTCAATGCCTTGAGTTCACCAGCTGAGTTAAAGTATGACGCCCCACCACCACCTGCATTAGTTGGCCCATTATCTGAGGTGAAAATGATCAGTGTGTTATCGTAAATGCCGTGTTCCTTGAGCTTAGTGACTACGTTTCCGATGTAGCTATCCATGCGTGTAATCATTGCTGCATAAGTAGCGTGAGGAGTTTTGTTAGGGATATACCCACGGTTCCCAGTGTAGGGCTTTTCATTTGGCCATAGTTTACGATACTCTGCTAAGGCTGTATCATTTTCTGGAACTTGTAGGGCAACGTGTGGAATAATCGTAGCGTAATAGAGGAAGAACGGCTTCTCATGATTTCCATCGATAAACTCTAACACTTCTTTGTTGATAAGATCTGGTGCGTAGTGCTTTCCTATGAGTTGCTTGCCGCCTTTATTACCTTCTAGGTCGACTCTCGTTTCATTTCTCCATAAGTGCGTTGGGAAATAGTTGTGAGCCTCTCTCTGACAAAGGTAGCCAAAGAAGTGATCAAATCCTTGTTGATTAGGAGAACCATCATTGAATGGTCCACCCAGTCCCCATTTACCCACAGCGCAGGTCTTATAGCCAGCTTTCTGGAGAATCCCTCCAACCGTCTCGGTGCCACGTTTCAGTGGATACTGACCTTCACCTACTACGTTCTTTTTACTCTTCTCATTTTTAAATATTCCTGCTGAATTATTTCTAACCTGAGCATGTCCACTATGTTGACCCGTAATAAAACAAGCACGCGTGGGAGCGCAGACCGCAGATCCCGAGTAATGCTGAGACAGTTTGATTCCAGATTTTGCCAGAGCATCAAGATGCGGAGTCTTTATCATCTTTTGGCCATAACAACCTAGTTCATTGTAGCCGAGGTCATCCGCTAGAATGTAAATAATGTTAGGCTTACTGGCACCAGCTAAACTAGTGGAGCAAATCAATGTTAGCCCCAAAAGAGCTTTAGTAAAAATTGTTTGTATCATGATTGTTTGTTGTTTCAGGTTGCGTCTCACAACGTAAGAAGTAAGTTCGTTCTTGAAACGTAACCTTATGTGGTGGGAAAATCCTATTTTATTAGATCAACAATTTTCCTCTTCATCTGCTACTTCTAGTTTCACTACTCACTATGCAAGATACTAAACATTACAACATAGCCGTCATATTTCCTAATTGGTATCCCTACCTGAAGGACGTAATGGAAGGGATCCTAGCGATTCACAGCATACGTAGTCACTGCCGTTTTCTCAATTTCGTTACTTCTGATTTCAGTCAGCCGATTGAGTTACCTCAGGGCTATAAGCCTGATGGCATCTTGGTTTCTTACGATGATGATAAATTTGATGCTACTTGGCTTGATGACCTAGATGTCCCAGTGATCAACATTTTCAGTTCATTAAGAAAAAGACACCCCTCTGTAGGGTCAAATTTCCGCTCCATGGTCACCACTGCTGTTGAACATTTCACTCAGTTGAATTTTGAAAAAATTGGTGTCCTCGGAACATCAGGTAGTGCCTTCAACCAGAGGATGTATGAGATCTTTGAAGAGGAATGCTCTAAACGAAATTTACCTTTCTGGAGCATTGACTTACCAGATGGCATACAGCCTGGAGAATGGTCACATCTAGAAAAAAATGCTCCTGAACTAAAAGAAAAACTGTTGAACCCAGGTGGTAGAACTGGAATATACACCTCTCACGATGTCAGAGGTAGATTGCTAATAGACTACTGTGCAGACTTAGGAGTGAACATCCCTAAGGAGATCGGAGTCCTAGGACGATTTGATACGATCAATGCTCGTCTTAGCACTCCGGAGTTATCTAGTATTTTGATGCCTACCTTACAGATTGGTTCTCAAGCAATGCAGTTACTCATCAATTTAATTGAAGGCAACAAAGTTGAAACTAAACACATAGAACTAGAAATCAAAGAAATCCGAGTCCGCGCTTCCACAGTGGCCAAGGCGGATACTGACATGGTCGTGCTCCAAGCACGCTCCATCATCCGCGAAAATGCTTGTAGCGGTCTAACTGTAGATGAATTAGTGCAGTCATTACCATTAGCACGTAGCACCTTTGAAAAACGTTACCGTGCGATGACTGGCACTTCACCAGCACTCCACATCCGTGAAGTCCGACTCGAAAAAGCACGTCAGTTATTGCTTACAACAAAGAGAACCGTTGATGAGATAGCCTACAATATTGGCTTCACAGATGCTCGTCCATTCGTAGTATTCTTCAAAAGAGAAACTGGTGAAACTCCTGGCGAATTTCGTAAGAAATTCGCTAAATAGACTGCACAGCCTCAACGATTCGATTGAATACGTCTTCTGACTTTGTCACTGGCTTGAGATTCTTCAGCCCAGCATTTGTGATGAATACAGGCTGTTCACCCTCTGGCACATTGTCTCTACCGTGTGAGCCCTTCACTAAAGTTGAATCTAGCGGTATCACGTCTAGCATAGCTCTGAAACCTAGCTTCTTTTTAGCTAAGAATTTCACCACTCTGAGCATCGGAAATTTAAGCTTAGGATCAAGGAATAGCTCCACTGGATCATAGCCCACCTTACGATGAATATCCACACATCTAGCAAAATCTGGAGCCTTCTTATCGTCCATCCAGTAATAATAGGTGAACCAAGATTCAGGCTTCGCCACAGCGATCAAGTCGCCAGCTCTGTCGCCTAGCTCAGATCCATCACGCACCTCATCCACTCCAGGAGTCTCTAACAGCAGCGCACGCACTTGCTCGATCAGTGATTTATCATTCACATAGACATGCGCTACCTGATGATCTGCCACAGCGAATACTTTACTCGCTCCGCAGTCTAACATTTCTAAATTCAATTCCTTCTTGATCTGAATCCAGCCCTTTTCTCTAAAGACACGGTTCAGATGCACAGGATGATTCACTCTCGAAATCCCATATTCTGATAAAAGAATGACTTCAATCCCCCGCTCTTCATAAAATTCTAACAGACCTCCCACTATCTCATCAATCTCTGACAATTCCGCATTCACCTTATCATGGCCAGGGCCATACTGTTGCAGACAATAATCCAAGTGCGGAAGGTAAACTAAGCTCAAGGTCGGCTCATGCCTGAGTTCGACCCAAGTGGCTGAATCCGCGATCCATTTGCTCGATGCGATACCAGCCTTAGGGCCCCAAAATGATGGGAAAGGAAAATCACCAAGATCAGCTTTCACCAGTTCACGCATATCCATCGGTTGCGTATACACATCAAAAAACTTTCTACCATCAGCAGGATACATCGGTCGTGGAGTGATCGTCCAGTCAGCGCTAGAATACATATTATACCACCAGAACAGCTTGGCGCAGGTGAAGCCTGGGCATTCGCGGCGGAGTTTGTCCCAGATCTTTTCTCCTCTAACAATATGGTTACTCTGTTTCCAAAATTTCACCTCAGCATCCACTCTATCATACCAGCCATTCGCCACGATTCCGTGTGATGATACTGGTCTTCCAGTCACGTAGCTGGACTGCGCCGTGCAGGTCACCGCAGGAAATGCAGGCTTAAAGCTAGAGACAGCCCCAGATTCAACAAACTCGCTGATCTTTGGTGTATACTTACCGATCAGGCTCTGGGTCAGCCCCACTACGTTGATTACAGCTACTCTTTTCATTTCAGGTGAAGTCTAGTCTCCGCTGTGCAGGACGCAACTTAGTTTTTTAGTCAAAAGTGAAATCTGTTTTTAACCCATAGAGCTGAGTAGCAAAGATCATTCCATTAGGCGCAATTGCCACACCTACCCCAGTTCGGTTCCATTTACCGTAGAGATTCTTATAGTGACTAGGGGATTTGGCCCAGCTTGAGACGACACTCCCTGCACTGCCATTATACTTAGAATGATAAGCCACATTCTCACCTGCTTTACTCAAACTATAATCTAATGAAATCGTGTTAAACCTGCCACTGAACCCTGAGTGGTTTATCACAGGAACGCCAGTTTTAGAATAATTCAGCATTAGTTTCATACTGTGCTTACGAGCTAATTTCGCTAAGCCCTTATGATGCTCCATTCTATCTTTCCCTTTTGATACGCGAGAGTCATTCACTATTTTTTGAATAGTTGCCTCCATCTGAGGACTAGAGCTACCCCTACCTTTACTAAATCGCTTTGCTTCACCACGACTTAGTTTTTTCATTCCCTTCGTCTCTGCTCCAACCACTTCTAAACCTGATGAGCCACAGGAGCTGAGAAAAAATGGTGAGAGGAGAGCCCAGGTTAGAGAGTGCGCTAGTTTTTTCATTCTACATAGAATAGAGATCAAACTATGCTCTTGCAATGTTAAGTTTCACTTTGTATTCATTACCCGTTCGTTTGACCCTATTTAAAAAAAACATCTGACTTACGTCATCTACCATGGAATACGCATCTGAAACTGAAGTTCACAACGCCGCCAAGCACGTCCGCTCATTAAGTAATGCTCTTAACCAAGTCCTTTTTGGCCAAGAAGAACTCATCGACCTTGTCATTACAGGTCTACTAGCCAGAGGTCACATTCTATTAGAAGGTCTCCCTGGGCTCGGTAAAACGGAACTAGTCAAAGGACTCTCAAAGACTTTAGGCTTAGGAACTAAACGTATTCAGTTCACTCCAGATCTACTCCCTGGCGACATCACAGGTAACCCAGTTCTCCAAGAGGTAGATGGTCGCCGTGAGTTTAAATTCCAGCCAGGACCTATCTTCACTAACATCATGTTAGCGGATGAGATCAACCGTGCATCACCTAAAACTCAGTCAGCTCTACTAGAAGCGATGCAGGAACGCAGAGTCACCGTGCTCGGCACCACTCACGATCTACCTAAACCATTCTTCGTGCTCGCTACTCAGAACCCTATTGAGCTCGAAGGCACCTACCCGCTCCCAGAAGCTCAGCTCGACCGCTTCCTGTTCAAGCTAGAAGTCATGCGTAACTCAGTAGAAACGCTAGAAAAAATCGTCAACTCACGTGAGCTTGGCACTGAGCCATACGTCGAGTCCATCATCGATGCTGGCACTCTCGAGAACATGCTCCGCCTCGTGCGCAAGATCTTCCTCCCAGACGTAGTCGCCAACTACATTGCACGACTAGTCGATGCCACCCACCCTGGTCAGTCCGCCTCATCTAGTAGCATTAAATATGGAGCCAGCCCACGTGCTGCCCTCTCACTCGCTTCAGCTGCTAAAGCCCGTGCGCTCATCTGTGAACGCCCACATGCTTCATTCGAAGACGTTGCACACGTCGCTCCAGCCGTGCTAAGACACCGTATTTTGCTCGACTACAATGCCCGCGTAGAAGGCATCACGACCAATGACGTTATCACCAATTTGCTCAAAGAAGTCCCTGCTCAAAACAAGGCGACTCCTAAGACAATGAAGACGTCATAGTGCTAGCCTCAGCTCTTTTTTCTTATTATGAAATGCCCTAAATTTAGCCTCATTGCCACCTTCTCATTGCTGTTGGCTCTCTGTTTTCACGCTTCCGCCCAGTCACCTCTGATTCAGCGTAGCTACGATGATAAAGATAAAACAACGGCGAAACTCACTGCTCTGTTTTCAAAAGTCCCACCTAGTGGCTATTTGGCAGTGCGTCTCGAAGTCACAAATGCGACTAAGAACCCGAAACAATGGAGCATCGAGTGCACATCCAGCACGGTTCCTAACCATTATTATAGGGGAGATACTAATTCTGTAGTGGAGTCAGAGTTCAGTTACACCTGCCCAGCTAAATCTAAAAAGACATTTGATTTCTACGTTCCCGTCAACACTACGATTACTAATTCGAGTTCCTATGATATTTCAAGCAATGTGAGTTTTGTAATGACTACTGCTGGCGCTAAGGACTATGGAGATCTATCCACCGTTCAACGTCTAGACATGCATGCTGTAGGACTTAGTAACACTCTCTACACCGAGCATGCGTCTAACCTTGATTCCTTGATGACCTCGTCCTCATCAGGTTGGAGTTCACACACACCATCCTTCGCCTCCAGCTTTGACCCAGCTATGCTTCCTTCTGACTGGAAAGCCTACGTGGGTTACGACTCACTAGTTTGCACCGACAGAGAATGGCTCAGTATGAACAAAGCTGTCCAGAATGCGATCTTAGAGTGGAATCGTTTAGGAGGAAAGCTCATCATACTCCGCCTCAATGGAGCGTCTAACTTCAAGTCATTAGACATCGACAGCACAGCAACAGGCACCCTCGTTAAGCGTTCATTCGGCAGCGTCCAATTAAGAACCATTTCTACAATCAATTCCTCTAACATTCCCAACCTCATCAAGAATGCAGTCGATTTCCCATCTGCTAATAAACCTCGCACAAACTCACTACTCAATAGCTACGACACAGGATCTTGGGATCTCATCAAAACAATGGGAATGGCATTCAATCCAATCTTCCTTATACTCATTCTGATTGTCTTCGGCATCGTTGTCGGACCAGTCAACCTCTTCTACTTCGCTAAAGCTGGGCAACGACACAGGCTTTTTATCACAACGCCTATCATCGCCATCGCAGCTAGTTTGATCTTAGTAGCTATCATCATTATTCAAGATGGCTTCGGCGGATACGGTAGCCGCGTCCAGCTAGTAGAAGTCAGAGCTGACAATGGCGAAAACAAAGCTTACATTATGCAGGAGCAAATCGCTAGAACTGGTATCGTGTTAGGAGATTCATTTGAAACATCTGTCCCAACCTACATCACCCCAGTCCCACTCGAAGAAAGCAGATTCAGCCGAGTCACTAAGCGCAATGAAGGCGGCTCAGCTACCTATGTGGCAAATCATGGCGACACTGGTCTCAAAGCATCAGGTGATTGGTTCCAGTCACGTTCTCTCCACGGTCACTACCTCGAAAGTGTCATTGCCACCCGTTCTAGAATCACCCTCAAAAGCACCTCAGGGGCTCCTCAGCTCAACTCATCATTCGAATACCCAATCTCTGCGATTCTCTACAAAGACATGAGTGGCAGCTACTGGATATCTGGAACAATCAACCCAGGTGAAACCGTAACTCTCAAGCCATCCAGCCCAACTGATGCACTTCATTTCATTACTGTAGAACATAGTAGAATGGCCAGCCGCATGAAACATCAGCTTGGTCTACTCTGGCAACGTAATGGCCACTTTGTAGCCATCACACAAGAAGCCCCAGCCATCGATACTCTAGATGATATCGAATGGAATAACACCTACACAGTCATCACTGGACCAGTAGTAAAGTAACACCCCAGCTCTCAATAATATTTCTATGTCTTCAGCAATTTCAGTAAAAAATCTCTACCGCTACTTTGGCAAGCTCAAGGCAGTGGACGGCCTCAGCTTCGAGGTCCCACACGGCTCCGTTTGCGGATTTATCGGTGCCAACGGTGCTGGTAAAACCACCACCATGCGCATGCTCGCTACTCTGGATTACCCCACTATGGGAAATATCGAGATCTGCGGAATCGATGTCGTCAACCACCCAGCTAAAGTGCGTTCACTACTAGGTTGGATGCCTGACCACTTCGGAAACTACGACCACATGACTGTGCTAGAGTATCTAGACTTCTACGCACGAGCTCTCGGCTACCGTGGCAAGGAAAGACAGATGCGTATCCAAGAAGTTATGGAATTCGCTGACCTCATCCCACTAGCAGACAGACTCTCTAACAAGCTCTCAAAAGGAATGACCCAGCGTCTCTGCCTTGGCCGATCCCTGCTCCACGACCCACAGGTGCTCATCCTCGATGAGCCAGCCGCTGGACTCGACCCTAAAGCCCGAGTCGAGCTCAAGCAGCTGATCAGAATTCTCGCTGAAGAAGGAAAAACCATCTTCATCTCCTCCCACATCCTCTCCGAGCTAGGAGAAATGTGCGATTCACTACTCTTCATCAACGACGGACGCATCGTCCACCACGGTGATGCTGAGTCACTGATGAGCGGATCAGACGCTACTGGCGGAGTCTTCTACGATGTCCAGATCCTAGGTGAAGCCTCTAAAGTCTCTGACTGGTCTGTGACTAATCCTTATGTGGAATTCATCGCAGACAGAAAACGTGGCGGCAAAATCAGGATCGACTCTGATGATCCAGCTAAAGCAGCCGAGGTCCTCAGTCGCATGCTCAAAGACGGCCTTGCTGTCACAGAGTTCCACCGTGAGAAGCGAAACCTCGAAGATGCCTTCATCGACATCCTCGACCAACAATAATTTCTAACAGCACTCAGAATGTCTCAAACATCCACTACCACAGAACCAGACATCGATATTCACCCAGTTGTGAAGACCACTTCTGCGTTCTCGGACCGCCTCTCACCGATGCTAGTAAAGGAGCTACGCCAAGGCCTCAAAGGCATGAGCTTTTTGATCCTCTTCATCGCTATTCAGGCGATCCTCGGTGTTTTCATCTTCGGCTCTGCCTTTTCAGATAGCTACGACAACACGGGTGGCAGCATCTCAAGAACAGTCTTCTTTTGCCTGTCTATGGCTACTCTCATTGTGCAGCCTCTCAGAGGGGTTTCTTCAGTAGCTACTGAGATCAAGGATGACACCATTGATCTCATGGTGCTGACCAAGCTATCAGCCTGGCGCATCGTATTCGGCAAATGGATCTCCCTCGTCAGCCAATCTGCACTCATCATAGCAGCAGTCAGCCCCTACCTTATTTTACGCTACTTCTTCGGTGGAATGCAGCTGTTCCCAGAGATCATGGTGCTCGTCACGATCTTTCTACTTTCAGCTTCTCTTACTGCTATCACAGTAGGTCTTTCGGCTATTCCGTCCTTCATTGTTAGAGGGATTATCGGACTTGGTATTGCTAGTGCAGCATTTAGTATCTCCATGGCCATCGTTGATCGTCGCTCTAACTTTCGAGACCTTCTAGAGTTCTGTGGGTTTGCTAACAATGAGCTTACAGCTGCTTATTTCAGCACCATTGCTTCGGCCATCTACCTAGCTTGGCTAGCACTAGACTTCGGAGCCACCTACATCGCCCCAGCAGCAGAAAACCGCAGCACACCTAGACGCTTCATCTGCCTAGGAGTCCTAGCTATCATCTCCATCGTCTTCATTTTCCTACCGACAAATGTCATATTCACCCTCCCGATCGTCATGATGTGTGTAGCTGCACCAGTCATCATTATTTCCATCACAGAGTCCATCTACCTAGTCCCTACTATCAGCAAGCCATTCGTCAGAAAAGGTCTGTTAGGCAGAGCCGCTAGTTACTTCTTCTGCCCAGGCTGGCAGAGTGGATTAAATTTTTGCATGCTGATTTTCGCCCTCACTATGATCGTGAACCTCATGACCCCAGAGCCTCGATACTTTGGTTCTACCACTCCTACTAGCTTATTCCTCACCATGATACCGATCTGCTTTTCGAGCGTATTATTCCCGCTAGCTCTCGTCAGATTATTTTTCAGAAAAACTCATCAACATTTCATCTACTATATCGGAGCTTGCATAGTCACCTTCGTTCTCTTCCTTCTTACTATTTTTATAATGGAGAACTCACGTTCCTATGATTTAGCCATCATCTTCTCATGGATACCCCCAGTTCAGGGCATCATGTATGTCTACGCGGAGAACTCATGGAGAACTGTCGCCTACACCACAGAAGTAGTCACAGTCATCGCCTACCTTTCTCTATTCATTAATTGGCTCATCTGCTTCATGAGCACTCGCTCATCATGGAAATACCTCAGAGAGAACGAAGCTGTAGCAAAAGCATCTCTTGCACCGGTAGAATCTAACTAACTAACTCATGTCGCCAGAAATCCTTAAAACAGCCAGAGCCAAAGCATCAGCCTGTGCTGAAACTATCTCTCTGCCACTCAGATCCAGAGTCTGGAGAGGTATGGCTGGAGATTTCTCAGGCGCTGGAACTGGCTCATCGTTAGATTTCCAAGACCACCGAAACTACGCCCCCGGCGATGACCCCAGACATATCAACTGGCAAGCCTACGCTCGCACCGGCGACTACACTATGAAGCTCTTCCGTGAGGAAGTCCGCCCCGTTGTTGACATCGTTCTAGATGTCTCAGACTCCATGTTTTTCTCAGAAACTAAATCCCTACGAGTAGCTGAGATCTTCTACACCATCGTCATCTCAGCGCACAAGGCAGGAGCAGCTATCCGCATTCATTTACTCAAAGGCAGCACCCACCGCCAGATACCTGTCGAAGCTGTTCTATCAGACCAATGGTTCTCCATTTCTAAAGCTCTCAAAGACGAAACTCCGAATCAAACACCAAACTTGGAAAACATCCCCTTCAGAGCCAACACCATCCGAGTCCTCATCAGTGACCTACTTTTCCCTGGAGATCCGTCTCCACTGCTACGTCACTGCACTCACCGCCAAGGCTCACTCATCATCCTCGCTCCATTCACTAAAGAAGAAGCCAATCCTGACTGGCAGGGCAACTACGAATTCGTAGACTCAGAATCTGGCAACAGCTCTCCACACCGCATCGAGCCTAGCGTCCTACGTAGCTATTTAGAAACCTATAAAAAGCACTTTTCTCTATGGCACAATGCCGCCATCCGTCACCAATCTCCCCTAGCTAGAATCCCCTCAGACACAGACCTCCTAGAGGCACTCCAACTCGACGCAATAAAATCAGGAGCCCTAGAGATCTCTAATTAAGGAAATCATACCAGCTGAATTATCCAGAATGGTATAAGCCATTTTAATTTGCCATCTCCAAAAGCAATTTTTGTCCATTCTGAAAAATTCTGTTCATTCAGTATAAAAAAATCATATCGTTAATCGCTAAAATTTCTTAAAGATTAGTATTTACCTTATCTATTAACACAGTCATATAACAGCTGTGAGCCAAGACGAATACATCGCTAAAACAAAGTTTGTTACCAAACTAGGACTATCCCTCCATTCCTGTGGAGCGACTAGTCATCGGATCGAGCGACATCTCTCTGGAGTCAGCCAGATGCTTGGTATTAATGGCGAATTTCTCACTTCACCGACTAGCTTCACCTTCGTCTTCTGGAATGAAGATCCAGACAAGCAACTCATCCGCACCAAGCGAGTCCAGCCAGGCGGTGGAGACCTAGGCCTTCTCGTCAATCTAGACACACTCATCCAGGAATTTAGTGATCAGAAACTCAGCTTCTATGAGATGGATCAACAGCTCAATGAGACACTAAAAATACCACCGTATTACAACAAAACGATTCAGAGTCTGGCTTGGGGTGTCGGTAGTTTTTTCTTTTCCACTCTTCTTTCTAAAAGCAGCTACGACGCCATCGTATCAGGCGTCATCAGCTTCTTTCTATTCTATCTGTTAGACCTCTGCGCTAGACGAGAACGTTTTGACAACCTCATAGAAATCACCGCAGCGGGAAGCGCAGGAATCATCGTATCACTTATAGCGGCTCTTGGAGCGCCGATAAATGTCCCCTTCTGCATCCTCTCCTCAATCATTATTCTCGTGCCTGGCCTAGCCATCACAGTCGCTCTATCAGAAATGGCTCAGCGAGATCTCATCTCAGGCACGGCCAAATTTGTCGATGCAGTCATGTCCCTCATAAAGCTCTATCTAGGGGCGATCATAGGCATAGGAATCGGTGCATTTATCCTCGATGATGTAGATGCAAACACCCTCCACGGCATAAGAGATCTACCACAATGGATCACTTGGCCTGCCCTCATAATGCTGACTGGAGCGGTCACTATTGCGTTTAACATCCACCCAAAATTTATCGGTTGGTGTCTAGTCTCAGCGCTTGTTGCCTATACGATATCAGACTTAGCCACTAAACAGTTCAACTACACCACGGGTGTATTACTAGGCTCATTAGCTGTCGGAGTATATTCAAACCTCTACGCGAACATTACCAATCACCCAGCATCACTCGTCCTCTCAGTTGGTCTCATTCTCCTCGTCCCTGGTAGTAAAACCTACATTATCCTTAACTCATGGATCACAGGTAAACAGATGATCGAGGACACTCCGAACCCTACCCAAGCATTCCTCATCTTCATAGCCCTCGTTGGTGGACTATTGTTATCTAACGCACTTGTCCCCACGAAGAAAAGCCTCTAACATCTTCCCATGAACTACCTCGCTCACCTAGCACTCTCTCCAGATCATGAGGCTACCCGAGTGGGAAATTTACTAGGCGACTTCGTAAAAGGAACTGAAGAAAACCTCAGACTTCAGGCACCTGCCGACCTAGTAGACGGCATTCTGCTACACCGAGCGATCGATAAGTTCACCGACCAACACCCAGCCTTCCTAGCTAGCAAAAAACTACTAGCCCCCGAACGTAAACGCTACGCAGGCGTAGTCATAGACCTCATCTACGACCACTTCCTCAGCATCCACTGGGACAGCTACTACGATCAGCCACTCGATGACTTCATCCAGCAAATGTATCACATCATCGACACCAACAAGGACTGGCAACTCGGCACCCTAGACCAAGCCTTCCCCTACATGAAATCCCAAAACTGGCTAGGTTGCTACGGAACTATAGAAGGCATCCACCTCACATTCAACCGAGTCTCCCAACGCAGCCGCTTCACCAAACCCATCGCCGACACCCACCTAGACTTGTCTAAACATTACAAGCAGTTTGAAACTCACTTCCACCAGATCTACCGTGATCTAATGCAGTTTGTTGATAATTATCTAAAAAGATAAAATCCATCATGATAAAAAAATACAACGGATCACAAACGATCAAAGCAATCCTCTATACTCTGGGAGGAGTCATCTGCTGTTTTTTAGCCTATCTATTCTTTGCTTACATCGCTCGAATACTTCTTTATCTTTTACACCTTACACCACCTTCTTACATACCTATCATAGCTGGATTGACTGGGGTAGCCGCTACCTGCTTTTCAGGATATCGTATCTGGAAAAGAAAAGGTGGACTTTACAGCTACCATGAATCTGGACTCTATCTCAATCTAAACCACGACACTGGTGGAGCTGTTGTGGTAAGTCATTATGCCAATAGAGTGACTGGTCCAGCCTATTTGCTAGGACAAATCTTCCTAGCTGGACCACTATGGCTGCTTCAAGCGCTGACACTCATCAACAGCAGAATCCCCTATTCTAATGAACGGGAGACTAGACTTGTTGGCATTTTATCAGATATGAAACATCTTAATAAATGGCAAAGCCTTTACGAGCATCCTCATGCTCAACAAGAAATTCTCAATTTAGCTCAAATGGAGTTAATTGATTTTAGTGAAAACAATGGAGCGCCTCGCTTCAAAGCACGGTAAGCAACAACGGCTACATCGCCTATCGATGCCAGAATAAATAGAAACAACCTATTGACGGATGATCTGTTCTATAGATAATTGCCCCGCAGGCAATAATGCTTGCTAACAACACAACAATTTATAATTTTATGGCAACATACGCAATCAACGGATTTGGGCGCATCGGGCGCAATGTATTAAGAGTTCTAATCGGAAACGGTGAACTTACAAACGTCGTTGCTATCAACGACCTTACTGATAACAAGACTCTTGCACACCTTCTTAAGTATGACTCTTCACAGGGCAAGCTTGACGCAGAAGTTTCTTACGATGACGATTCCATCATTGTAAACGGACACAAAATTGTTGCTTCAGCACAGCGTGACCCAGAGCAACTTCCTTGGAAAGAGCTCGGCGTAGACGTAGTTCTCGAATCTACAGGTTTCTTCGCAAACCACGCAGGCGCAACTAAGCACCTTACAGCAGGCGCTAAGAAAGTTCTTATCTCAGCACCAGCTCCAGATCCAGATCTCATGATGTGCATCGGTATCAACGATGACGAGTATGACGCAGCTAAGCACAACATCGTGTCTAACGCTTCTTGCACAACTAACTGCCTCGCACCAATGGTGAAGGTTCTTAACGATTCATTCGGACTCATTCAGGGCATGATGGCTACTATCCACTCATACACTAACGATCAGTCAATCCTTGACCTGCCACACAGCGACCTTCGTCGTGCACGTGCAGCAGCACTCAACATCATCCCTACTTCTACTGGTGCAGCAAAAGCAATCGGTATGGTAATCCCTGAACTAGCAGGTAAACTCAACGGTAACTCATACCGTGTTCCTACACCTACAGGTTCTATCACTGACTTCGTTTGCACAGTGAAGAGAGAAGTTACTCTTGAAGAAGTAAACGCAGCATTCAAAGCAGCTGCTGAAGGCCCAATGAAGGGTGTGCTCGCATACACAGAAGAGCCAATCGTTCTTCAAGACATCGTTTCTGATCCACACAGCTCAATCTATGACTCAGGTTGCACTATCGTTGACGGAGCAATGATCAAACTCGCATCATGGTATGACAACGAGTGGGGCTACTCAAACAGATCAGCTGAAGGCCTTGCAATGCTAGGAGCTTCCCTCTAATTGAGTGACATCGGCAATTAGCTGATAAACCAAATTTTCCACAGGGGAGGCTTTCACGAGTCTCCCCTGTTTACTTTAACCTTTTATCTTTAACCTTTATCCTCAAACAATGAAACTTTCCATCAAAGACATCCAAGTAAATGGCAAAGAAGTCCTCATGCGTTGCGACTTCAACGTCCCATACAATGACGAACTTCAGATCACTGACGACACTCGTATCCAAGCAGCACTCCCATCTATCAAGCATTTGTTAGAAAATGGAGCTAAGCTCATCCTCTGCTCACACATGGGCAGACCTGCTGGCAAGCCAGAAGAGAAATACTCACTCCGCCCAGTAGGCCTCAGACTCGCTGAGCTACTCGGAACACCAGTCGCATTCGCAGACGACACCATCGGCGATCACGCTACCCTACTCCGCGCACAGCTAGAGCCAGGACATGCTGTTCTCCTAGAAAACACACGCTTCGACGCTAAAGAAAAAGCAAACGACTCAGACTTCGCTAAAGCTCTAGCAGGAAATGCAGAGATCTTTGTAAACGACGCATTCGGCACCGCACACCGTGCACACGCATCCACTGAAGGAGTCACTCACCACGTTTCACAAAGCGCAATGGGCTTCCTCATCGAGAGCGAGCTAGAATTCCTACAAGACAAGCTCAGGACTCCAGCTAAACCATTCCTAGCAATCATGGGTGGCAAGAAAGTTTCAGACAAAATCCAAGTCATCAAAGCAATGATGGACAAGGCTGACGAATTCATCATCGGTGGAGCTATGGCTTACACATTCCTCAAAGCTCAAGGCTACAAGACTGGTATGTCACTCGTAGAAGACGACTTCATCCCACTCGCTAAAGAACTCCTCGAAACAGCTGAACAAAAAGGAATCAAGTTCCACCTTCCTGCTGACACTCGCATCACTCAAGACTTCTCTAACGACGCTGAAACTAGAGTTACTAAGACCTACGCAGACGGTGGAGAAATCCCTGACGACTGGGAAGGCATCGACATCGGTGATGTAGCTATCCAAGACTTCTGCAAAGTAGTCGAAGGAGCTGGCACCGTCCTCTGGAACGGACCTATGGGCGTCTTCGAAATGGACAACTTCGCAGCTGGCACCATCGCTCTAGCAGAAGCAGTAGCTAAATCAGACGCACTTACTATCGTAGGTGGCGGAGACTCAGTCACAGCTGCAAACAAGTTCTGTAAACCAAGCGACTTCAGCTTCCTCTCAACAGGTGGCGGAGCATCACTAGAACTACTAGAAGGCAAAGAACTCCCAGGAGTAGCAGCACTTTCAAACGCATAACGTTTTTCAGTAGTTAGTAGAGAGTAGTGAGTAGATAGTAAAACTTCACCCACCTCTAAACTAACTACACACCACCCTAACTACTATCTACTAAATACTAACTACTTAAATAAAATGAGAAAACTAATCATCGCAGCAAACTGGAAAATGAACAAAGGACCAGCTGAAGCTGAAGCATTCCTCGAAGCATTCCTAGCAGCAGCTAGCGAACTTTCAGACCAAGCTGACCTCGTCATCGCACCTAACAGCCTCTCTATCCCGACTGCATCAGCACTCATCAATGACATCAACCCAGCTATCGGCCTAGCCGCTCAGACTGTGTCAGAGAACGACAACGGAGCATTCACAGGAGAAACTAGCACAGACATGCTCAAAGAGCTATTCGTTAACTACGTGATCCTCGGTCACTCAGAGCGTCGTAGCATCTACGGTGAGACTAATGCTCAGATCAACGCTAAGATGAAGAAGGCACTCGCTGCTGACATCACTCCACTCTTCTGTATCGGTGAGACACTCGCTGAGCGTGAAGGCGGACAACTCGAAACTGTTCTCGGTTCACAAATCAAAGAAGGTCTCGAAGGCATCTCTGACATCTCAAACGTAGTTGTCGCTTACGAGCCAGTATGGGCTATCGGCACAGGTGTAACAGCCACTGCTCAGCAAGCACAGGACACACACAAGTTCGTCCGTTCAGTCATCGAAGACCTCTACGGAGCAGACGCAGCAGCAGCAGTTCGCATCCAATACGGTGGATCTGTAAAAGGCGCAAACTCAGCTGAACTCCTCGGCCAGCCAGACATCGACGGAGCACTCGTAGGCGGAGCAGCACTCGAAGCTGACTCATTCCTAGAGCTCATCAGAAACGCAGTAGCATAATACTGAGTCACTCTAATTTCATAAAAGCGCACCGTCTAATATTTAGACGGTGCGCTTTTTTTATTAGCTATTTATCACGCTAGATCTTAGTTTAAATCCATCATGCAGAGAGTGGTAAAAACCGAAACCTCAGAAAGCCTAACAGCTGATAACTCTGCCACTACTCGTAGAGATAAAAATCTTCGCAAGATCAACTGGCTCATGCGAAGTGAACCATGGATTGTCAAAACACTCTCCGAGTTTGAAAACCTCACTAAAGTCGTTGTAATCGGAACAGGTGAAGAGAGATTAACCAATGAAATCAAGGCTCACTTCCCACATGTTAAGGTCATCCACATTGTCCCCACCGAAGACATCTTCAAAAGCGGTAACTTCGATAACGAAACTGTCGTGGTAGCTAATCTCTTCATCCATCGACTCGACGACGATCAGCTCTGGTCACTAGGCGAAAAGATTTCCCAATGCCGTGGCATCATCATGTCTGAACCACATCGCTACTGGTTCAGCAAACTACTCAGCTACGCCCTCTTCCCATTAGTTAACCAAACAACCAGACACAACATGCTCGAAAATATCGAATCCGGATTCCGATTCGGCGAGATCCCAGGCATGATGGATGTAGACTGGCACTGGGACGAACGCCCCTGTATCGGCGGAATTCGTAGTGTAGGCAGGAAAGTCTAAGCCAGATTCATCGAGCATTAAATATGATTGTCTCAAGACAACAACATTGATTAAATCGACTCATCAACATTATGAAACTATCTAAAACCATCACCAATCTACTCACTACCTCCACTATCGCACTAACAGCGATCTGCTTCTCATCTTGCAGCGATAAAGAAGAAAAGAGCAAAAATGTTTACGAAAACACGGATACTAAAGAAGCCAGCCCAGTCGCTGAGCTCGTGAATAAAAATACTGAGACAATCGAAGATCTAGCAACTAAACTTCAAGGCATCACAGACTTAGAATCGGCAAAGAAGGCTCTTCCTGATCTCGCTAAGTCTGGAGCTAAATTTACCAAACTCAAAATGGACACGTGGAAAGTTGGCGGACCTGAGAAAATTCGTCAATTCATGGAAAAAAATCCAGATGCACAGAAGAAACTCGATCAAGCATTCCAGAAAGTAAAAACCAAAATGGAAACGCTAAAGGAAGAACACCCAGCAGCAGAAGCTCTTATCAAGGACTACATCAACACGCTCTTCAAGTAAGCCTAATACTTCCTCCACAGTCTACGGCTGAAGAGCACAAGGACAGCGATAAATTCTAGCCTCCCTAGAATCATCAGACCTGCAAGCACTCCTAGCGTAGGTGAGCTTAGGTAGCCGAAACTATCTGTAGGTCCTAGCTCAGCAAAGGCTGGGCCAATGTTACACATACAGGAGAGAACTGCTGAGGCGCAACCTACCGCACTCATCTTAGGCTCTAACAGAGAAACGGCCATAGAGCCTGTGACGAAGAAGAACACAGCGATAGCCATGACTACATAGACACTACGCACCACTTCTGGCTGCACAGCTTTACCATTCATCTCTAGCTTGAGAACCACATTAGGTCTGAATCCTCGGATAATTTCATTCTTCATCGAGCGAAGCCAGAGCATGATGCGACTCACCTTAAGACCTCCAGCAGTCGAACCTGAGCAACCGCCGATCACCATCAAAAGCATGATCACCTGCTGACTCATCAGTGGCCAAGTTTCGTAATCCCCCACCACAAATCCAGTCGTGGTTAAAATAGTGACTACGTTAAAGACATTATCGACGAAGCAGGATTTACAATCTCCCACCTGGTGATCAATCATCAAGATAATGGAAGCCACCATGATAATAATAAGATACCAACGGGTTTCTTCATGTCGCTTAATGACAGTAAAACTCCGCTTCGTCCACATCGCTATATAGAGTGGAAAACTGATACCACAGAGAGCCATGAACAAAATCAACCACCACTTAGTAGCGTTTGAAAAGTCAGTAATACTACTATTCTCTGTGCCAAATCCACCAGTAGAGGTCGCAGCCATGGCATGGTTGATCGCTTGAAAGAGATTCATATCCATAGCCCAGAGCCCTAAAATACACACCACTGTTAGAAAACTATAGACCTGCCACAGCTTACGCATCGCCGTGCGTAGATCCGTGCTAGATAAATCTGCTCCATGGATCGATGATTCAAAGCTTAACAAAGTTTTCCCCCTAGCTTCTCCGCTGAAGATCAGCAGGAACGCACCAAGAATTCCCATACCACCCATCCACTGAGTGATCGAGCGCCACAGCAGAGTAGTCTTAGGTAAGTGTTCTACCGATGGGAAAATGCTCGATCCAGTAGTCGTAAAGCCAGAACAAGCCTCAAACACCGCCTGAGTATAGGTAGTGCCACTCACACAAAGATAGTGAGGCAGCGCTGCAAACAGTGAACATACCATCCAGCCAAGCCCCACCACCGTGATTGCTTCACGACGGAGAATCCTTTTATCAGACTGACCTTTCAACTTCCATTTACCAAAACCATAAGCAAATAAGCCAGACAGCACCGTGATCAATATAGCCTGAGTCCAGCCATTATAGTCTACTCTTGCTGCATGCTCTCTATCTACGATCACTATCTCACCGAGCAGAAGACACGCTCCCATACCCACACCGAGAAGCATGACTAGAATACCTAGTGATCTGATAATGACATTAAGATTCATACTTTCAGTTTATGGCGGTCAGTGTTTAGTGAAATAACTAAACTGCTATTCAAATCCTAGCTTCTCAAGAGCCTCTTCAATATGAGGATTCACCTTGTGCTGCACCTGCTCCATTGCTCCACGGATCGCATTTTGCATCGCTAGTGAGGATGAGCCACCATGTGAAATGATCACTACTCCGTTGATCCCTAACAATGGACTACCGCCGTAGTATTCGTATGAGCTACGCTTTTTCACAGCCTTGAATGCTCCTTGCGCCATAGCAGCTCCTAGAGCTCTGATTGGCTTACGCTTAAATTCTACTTTGAGCCACTTAGACATTGCCTTAGCAGTCGCCTCAGAGGCTTTGAGAATGATGTTTCCAGTGAACCCATCAGTCAGCACCACATCGAGCTTAGTCTCAAACAGATCATGTCCCTCGATATTCCCTTTAAATTCAAATGGAGCATCTTCTACTCCCTTGATGAGCTCTAGTGTCGCCTTAGTAAACGTAGTGCCCTTCTCGTCTTCTTCGCCGTTAGACATCAGACCCACAATAGGCTTTTCTACACCGAGCACATGCTTCGCATACATTGCACCCATCACACCATAGACGAGCAGATGCTCAGGCTTAGCTTCAGGGTTAGCACCTGCATCGAGTAGATTACAAACTCCGTGCTCATTTGGGAATGGAGAAGCGATTCCCGCTCTCTCCACACCTTTCAGCGTGCGCAGTCTCAGCGTAGCATTCGCCACCGCAGCACCAGTATTACCAGCGCTCACTACAGCTTGCGCCTTACCAGACTTCACCAGCTCAGTCGCTACTGCTATAGATGAGTCTCGCTTGCTGCGTAGCGTCTTCGCCCCGCTTTCACGCATCTCCACTACCTGTGAAGCATGCACGATCTCTATTCTAGGATCAGTTAGTTTACTCTTCTCACATTCAGCTTTGAGGATTTCCTCATCACCTACTAAAAAGATCTTCTCTATCTTAGGATATAGAGCCAGAGCATCACGAGCTCCCTCGACATTGACTAATGGCGCCTTATCGCCACCCATTGCATCTAGTGCTATTTTCATATTCGTTGATAGTAGTTTGCTTAAAAATTAATCCCAATAAAAAAACACAAAAAAACGAGCGACAGACGTGCTATCGCTTCGTTTAAATTATGCTGATGATTGTAATCTCCAATTTGCCCTTCCTAAGAAGTAGTCCATCATGACAATGAACAAGCATACTTGAAGAATTACAGATGCTTAGAGCGCATCAACGTCAAGAACCTGACGCTCACGGTATGAACCGCATGATGGGCATGCAATGTGTCCAGGAATACGAGTTTCGCATTCTGGGCAAGTTTGAAGATTAGGAGCCTTCCAGCGATTTGCGCCACGACGCATCTTCTGCTTCATTTTTGATGTTCTACGTTTAGGAACTGCCATAGTATTATACCGATTTCTCGGTGGTTATTTGTTGTCTTTAAATTGATTAATCCCATCGAGGGCTGACCATCGGTCATCACCCTCGCTTGAGGGCGCATCGTTTACCTCAACATCCACTGGTTTGTCCAGCGCTAAATAGCGTTCATCTATCTCACATTTCTCAGGATTATCCCCTTCATCGCATTTTGGGTAAGTAGGAAAATTGATCAAAACCTCTTCCCGTATAGCCTCAGTCGCATCGATGTTTCCACCAACGACCTCAATTGCCACTGCACATTCTTCTAAAGAAATTGTTTGGACGAACCATTTATTTGTTCTCACACACATAAACTCGAAGCTAGCACCGAGGTATCCACGGAATAAAACTTCATCATCAAAGCGCTGAACATACAGATTATACTCCAGTCCACTCACAGGCCTCGCATCGTTTGCATTAAGGGAAAAAATGCTCGGATCGAGCTCTCCAGACACAGCCATTCCCTCTTCCGGCAAGTGCGCTAGCTCAACTATTAACTTCTCATTCATACACCACCCATAAATCCTCTATGCCCTGACGTCAAGCTTGACTGCCGATGGCAAATCGTGAATGTGGAATAGTCAATATAGAATCCTCACCCAACAGTGCACCAAAATTCTGTAAATCATGTTAATTCTGTCAAAATAACCTCCATCCTCATAGTTCAGCCCAAACATGCTGGTTCCGCTCCATCAACCCAGTTCCGTGCTATCCCGCTAGCACAGCTAGTCCCGCAACTGCGGCGATGGTCAAAAAAATCCATCAACCAAAGCCATCGTGCACCCATTCGTGATCATTCGAGAAGATTCGTGGTAAAAAAACTGCTACGCCCTCTCTCCAGCACTACTTCTTCTTAGATTCTAGATACAGCCTCTTCAGCTCCTTCTGAGCATCCTTGATACGTAGCGGCTGTGTAGCTCCGCTGTGGATCTCTGAGTAACCATTCCCTTCAAGTTTCAGCTCAATACTAGAACCTCCGTTACCGTCATCAACTTCTATCTTTCCGCCCTTACACACCTTCAAAATAAGAACTACCAAGTCATCTATCTCTCCATTCGCCTTTGCCTGCGGTAAAGCATCAATACACGCAAACACGGCAATCTGCTCCTCTTTTACACCCCAAGGCTCCAAATCTAAAATATCATGTTCATTGAGAAGAATGTGAGTCAACAATGACCGCATTGCCAATGTCCCATCATCTAACTCCACCACCAATTGTCTAAACAGTTTCGGATCCGGATTCTTACGTATCGCATCAACAGCTTTACTCAGATGTTTTAGATCTGAATCATTAGGCAAGCGATCTGTTCTCACCAGATCTCTCAAAGGCTGAGGATGTCTCATAATATCAGCCTCTTCCTCCTTCTTCTCAAGCTCCTTAACTGCCATCACATCTAACTGCAAATTTGCACTCACCTCTAGACCTAGCCGCTTTTCTAACTTTATGATCTCTTTGACTGTTCCTTCAAAGGATAAGCGAGTAAAATTACGTATATTCACTCTAGCCCCTGTGCCGAAATAATCACAACAGACCTGCCAGTCCATATCTGGCTTAATCGCCTCTTTCTGCTTCCCAGCCCAATGTTTCAAAGCCTCCAGCTCTAGCTCCCCACCCTTATCACCAAACAGCAATACTACCTCTGAAGCAACGCTACAAAGATAGGGTTTATTATCAGACAGAAATCTACGATAAGGAGCAAAGTCTTCAGAGCTTGGCTTAATTAGCTCCTTCCAATTCCTAGTATCTTTAAATCTCGAATGCAGAAAATAATACGAACGACCGACATTTGCCCTTCTCGGAAACATGGCCGAATAACTCTTACTAAAGCCCAGTCCGTCCAGGTTCCAAAGTATTCCTTTTTCACCATTTCTGAGACTCATTGTTGCCCCCGCATAATAAAGCCCCTTCATTTCTTCCTCTTGCGCTGTCTTGGGAGCATATTGATTCACATAACATATTGCTCGTAACAATTGATCAGCCTGAGTCGGAGTAAAAAATTCTAGCTTTTCAAACTTCACCCCCCATCCACTCATACCAGAATGACCGTAGCTTCCTTTCAACCGTGTGAATCGAGCCGCTTTCTCAACTCTCTCAATCATCCATATTTCTTTGACCCTCCCACCATAATCCCCATTGGTAAAAGTGATATTCAACGACCATGTCTTAGGAATCCAGACAGGCAGTGCCTTCTCCACAGGTTTCACCTCTAGAAATTCTAAAGCAATTTTCAATGCTTTCTCATCTACAGCAGCATTGCGCTTCTTTGCTTCACTTACAGACTCCCCAGTAGTTTTCCACCACGACTGCCAATCAGCCTTTGTCTTGAGCATATACAGATCATGCTCCTTTTCATCAAGACAGAGCGAAACCTGAACAGTCCCTAACTGAATATTCGTCATTTTTTTAAGCTTATCTAGAGGCTCACGATAATTCTCAACCGTAATTGACTCAATAATTTCTGGCACCTCATCCCAAGAAGCAAAATGCCCATCCAAACGCTCCTCCGCATTCACTCCCCCCACACCCAACAACATCAAAAACACAACAGTCCATTTCATACCACAACATCTACATCACCCCAAAACCCAGAGCAAGGAAAACATCGCTTATGCCGTAGCCCAAAGTTTCCAGTCAACAGTTTTCAGTCCCAACATGCTGGTTCCGCTCCATCATCCCAGTTCCGTAAATTCCGTGCTATTCCGCTAGCACAGCTAGTCCCGCAACTGCGGTGATGGTCAAAAAATCCATCAACCAAGTCCATCCTCCACCCATTCGTGATCATTCGAGAAGATTAGTGGTAAAAAAAGCTCCAACAACCCAAGCCAACAACCCAGGAAAAATTCTGTCAATTCACCCTAATTCTGAAAATTCTGTCTAAAAAAAGAACTGACTAACAACTCTTCTCCACCACCACCAAAAACGGCGGATTATTCGGAGCATTCAGCAGCCCAAACTGAGCCACTCTATAATCTTCTCTAGCCAGCGCACCACACCATTTCACCACAGCTGCTGATTCCACATCACCACCCTCATGCCCTGGGTAACACATGATAGTCAACAAGCCACCAGTCTTCAGAAGAGCCAACGCCGCCTCCACAGCAGGCAAAGTAGTCTGCTCCGTAGTGATCACCGCCTTATCCGCCCTAGGCAGATAACCGAGATTAAACATCACCACAGCCACCTCAGCCTTCACAAAATCAGCCATCCTCTCATGCCCAGCTAGGAAAAATTCAAAAGCCTCCACACCACAAGCTTCCATTCTCTCTTCCGATGACTGCAAGGCCACTTCCTGCACATCAAATCCATAAACCATGCCCTTTTCACCGACTAACTTAGACAAGAACAACGCATCATGCCCATTTCCCAGTGTCGCATCCACAGCTATATCTCCCGCTTTGACGACATTTCTAACAAACTGATGAGCGAGGTGAATTGGCTTAGGAAAGGCATGCATAAGCGCATTACTTAGAGTAAATCCAGCTACCACTCCAGTAATTATCTGTGTTATATCTGAAAAATAAACGACTTTCTGCATTTCAGATTTGAATTATCCGATAAAATAAACCAGTCTGCGCTCCAAGAGAGGCGAAACGCACCATATGCGTATCGCAAAATCTAACCAAACCACAGACCAGATATGTATGATCTTATAGTAATCGGTGGAGGCCCTGCAGGATATGTAGGCGCTATCCGTGCAGCCCAATTGGGTAAGAAAGTAGCTTGCGTAGAAGTAGAGCGTGCAGGTGGAACATGCCTTAACTGGGGCTGTATTCCGACTAAAGCACTCCTCAAAAACGCAGAACTTTACCAGACACTTACTAAAAAAGGTAAAGAGTTTGGTCTCTCATTCGACAATCTCCAATACGACTGGACATCCGTCATCGGACGTTCACGTAAGGTCTCTGGCCGCCTCGCTGGTGGTATCGAGTTCCTCTTCAAGAAGAACAAAGTAGACTACATCAAAGGCTACGGAAGCGTCACAGCTCCTAACCGCGTAGAAGTCACCGCAGCAGACGGCACTCAGCAGACTATCGAGGGTGCTAACATCCTAGTCACTACTGGCTGTAAATCTCGTGAACTCCCACCACTTCCATTTAACGGCAAGTCAGTCATTTCTTCTAAGGAAGCTATGATCCTACCGACTCAGCCTAAATCCATGGTCATCATCGGAGCTGGCGCTATCGGAGTTGAATTCGCTTATATCTACAACGCATTCGGCACTAAAGTCACTATCGTAGAAATGCTACCTAACCTCCTTCCTGTAGAGGACGACGAGATCGGTGCAGCTCTAACAAAATCATTCAAGAAGCAAGGCATCAAATGCCTAACAAGCTCGAAGGTAATCGGCACTCAAGACAACGGCGACTCAGTCACCCTCACTATAGAGAATGCTAAAGGCACTCAAGAAGTCACTGCTGACGTCTGTCTAGTAGCGATCGGAGTAGCACCTGTCCTCCCTGGAGGCATGGAGCCTGAGCTTGACCGCGGATTTATCAAGGTCGGCGACCGTTATGAGACATCTATCCCTAGTGTTTACGCATGTGGTGACATCTCTGGCCCACCATGGCTTGCTCACACAGCTTCATTTGAGGCTGTCCAGTGTGTTGAAGGTCTCTTCGTAGAAGGTCACACACCACGCAAGGTAGGAAACTTCCCTGGCTGCACCTACGCTCACCCACAGGTGGCATCAGTAGGTAAAACTGAGCGCGCTCTGAAAGAAGAAGGCATCGACTACAAGGTAGGTAACTTCCCTTACGCAGCGATCGGTAAAGCACAGGCATCTGGTGACACAGAAGGCTTCGTTAAGCTCCTCTTCGGAAAAGAGCACGGCGAACTCCTCGGCGCACACATCATCGGTGAGAACGCTACTGAGCTCATCGCTGAGATGGGACTAGCACTTGAAATGGAATGCACCACGGACGAGATCCACGGCACTATCCACGCTCACCCTACACTCGCGGAAGCGATCCACGAAGCGACTCTAGATGCAGACGGCCACGCCCTCCACATGTAGAACTTAAACAGTTTCAAACCAATCTAACAAAAGCGGCTCTCCATCACTGGAGAGCCGCTTTTCTATACAGTAGAAATGATCAGGAGTCAGCCCCCACATCCCAAGCCACAAAAAAACTCGCAACCTAAAACATAAAAACCTAACACCTAACACATCTTTAGAGCTTCCCCTGTGCTGCTAATGATGCATCAAGCTGAGCTTGGTAGTTCGCCTTTGACCTCTTGTTCTCTACACAGCTATCACCGTAGTAGATTGCGCCCATTGCTTGGCGAGCCTTATCACCAGAAGTATTACCTGATGCCCAGTGAGTCGTGAGTGAATGGTGGGCGATCAAGTGACCAGCCTTACATGGAAATGCCTTTGCGTTCTCCATGTCGTATGGAAGCCCGAAGTCCAAGATAGTCTGTGAGAATCCAAGTGTCCCAGATGAACCGTGAGCACGCATTCCATACTTATGAGATCCTTGCACATAGTTCACACAGCCTTGCTCTGGCTCCACATCCTGAAGTGCCACCCAGATTGTGATCGCATTGTTAGGGATGAGGTGGAAGAAGTATCCATCTTGGTGTGGAGGAGTCGGTGTGTTTGAGTTCGGTGACTTGTTAAAGTATTGCATGTTCACCTTGCGAGCCTTGTCTTCGAGACAAATTTCAGCTAACTGAGAAAGCTTGCTATCTGGAGCCATTAGGTTGTCAAAGAAAGAATCATACTTCCACATAAGCTGTAGCTGCTTAAGTGTAGATAGGTCACTCTTATCGTCATAATAGACTTCACTCTCAGGCATAGTTGGCACCACGTCTCTGATAAAGCGCTCTTTGTTTTCATTGATTTCAGCTAACTCTTCAGCGCTGAAAAATGCTGGAATAGAAACATAGCCATCAAGATTGAATTCATGGTTTAGTCTCTCACTGTGTTTTGTTAGTTCTTCGTTTGTCATAGTATTAGTTGTTGTGTTTAATTTTTGTTTATTCAGAAACGGATTCTGAGATCCATTCTAATAGATGTTCACGTAGTTGCATTCCTTGCTCCGCAGTCACTCCACGTGGGTCAGTGCCGAGGATCCCATAGAGCGGGTGCGCAGGGTCGCGGCGTTGTGCGCCAGCTAGATTTTTCTCAGTCACAGATTCGTCAGAAAGCCTACTCATATCGATAGCATCTGGATTCACCGACTGTAGAAGCGCGGTCTCAAATAAGCCGCCATGATCTGGACCGATCGGGAGGTCAGGACAATCAGGTAGCATGAGCGTCACTAGCTCCATAGCTCTCCACTGACTCTCCCAACGCTTCTTAAGTTCATCTAACGCCTCATACTGGCAAGTCGCAAAATGCCCTGATAGAATCACAGCCTTCTTCACCCCAAAGCTCTCTAGTCTCTCTAGAGTTTTCTCTAACAGGCGCACCAGAATATCATTATCCTCCTGATCTAACAGGATGGTAAGCGGATTCCCTGCAATGGATGCATAGGCACCATAGTGCAAGGGAGGAAATACGATACCTCCCAGCTTCTCAGCAGCCAACTTACTCAGACCAGTCGCAGTCAGAGCGTCTAGCCCCACTGGTGCATGCCAGCCATGAAACTCTATCGCCCCTAGCGGGATCCACGCGATCGGTGATTCTGTTAGAGCCGCTGTGATTTCATGCGGTAGTTGTGTCGAGATATCTTTCATGATCGTTTTCTCTTTATCAGTTTAATAAAAGTGATGCTTCCAAGCGTGCTTCTTCAGAGCTTCAGCCAGTTCGGCTGGAAATTCTTTTCCATCACTATGCACCGTATTAAGATCCACTTCGTGCTTATTCCTCATTCCAGGAATCACAGCTGAAACAGCCTTATTACTAAGAGCAAAGCGTAACGCAGCCTCCGCTAAGTTCTCGTAATGCGGTGATGTCTCAGCCTTAACAGCTTCAATTCTTTCTAAAGTTTTAGCGAAATTATCCCCCTTCGAATACATCTGGAATCTCTTATCATCCTCTGCCCAATCCTTGATTGTATCAGCATTCCAGCTACCTGTTAGAGCGCCTGAGTCAAGAGGCACACGTGCTATGATAGCTGTATCAGTCGCTTCAGCAGCACCGAATAGTTCATCCGCTGGCTCTTGCTCAAATACATTGTAAAGCACCTGAATCGAATCCACTAAACCAAGTTTCGCCACCGCTAAACCTTGATCAGGTCTGCTATCATGTAATGAAACTCCGATGTGACGCACCTTACCTTCTAGCTTCAGCTCATTGAGAGACTCTAGCCAGTCCAGCTCATAAGCACCACGATGATACCATCCGTGTAGCTGTAATAAATCAATACACTCAACATCGAGGCGCTTCAAAGCAGCCTCCACTTCCTGACGCATGTAGACAGCGTTGTATCTACCACGCATCGGAGCATTGATGTCTTCCTGTTGATTCCAGACTGATGGCGGAACCTTAGTCGCCACATAAATGTCGTTTCCAGTCCACTGCTTAAGAGCCTTGCCGATCACTGTCTCAGAACGACCAGCTCCGTAGAGCATCGCCGTGTCGACAAAGTTAATCCCTTGCTCGAACGCATACAACAATGTCTCGATAGATTCACTATCATCCACATTGCCCCAAGTGCCCCCTAGCTGCCAACCTCCGAAACCAATTTCAGATACATCCCAGCCAGTCTTACCAAATTTTCTATATTCCATAATATTTCGTGATTAAGAAGTTTTAGGACGTGGCATACATTGACATGCTTTGCAGTTGCCTAAGCATTGCTTCAGAGTCTTTTGGAGCTTCGATTTTTGTTGCTTCTTTGTTTTCATGATTCCGCAGAATAGTTCGGACTTGCTTGTTCACGAAACTTTTTATATTAACTAATACAACCAATAACTAATATTACCAGTCATGATAGAACTCCTACTCCACAGCTTTGGTGAGTTTAGCACCCGCCAGCCTCTAACTCCCACCATCTGGCCCCATTACGATTTACTCTTTGTGCACAGTGGCAGACTCTCTATCTATGTAGAAACAATAGGCAAAGTCCGACTCCATGCAGGCGAAGGAGTTCTGCTCTTTCCTGAGACTAAGTTTTCGCCACACAACAAGAACTCAGAAGCGCTAGCCTCAGTGCAGCACTTCTCGCTCGACCCTCAAAACAAAGTTCTCCCCCCGCCCTTCAGCCACCTTGTCAGCAAACGCACTGGCTGCATCATCTATAAAGGATCAAAAAATGAGTATCTAGAGAACGACATCAAGCGTGCTATCAAATGGGCAAAGCTCCCCTCTACCCCAGCCAGAACCACTATGCGCAAGGCTCTGCTCACACTCATCCTCGGAGAATTTCTACAGATAGGCTGGAAAGACAAGCCACAACAAGGACTCAAGCATGGAACAGAAAACCTACTAGAATGGGCTGCCAATCAACCACTAGCTGACCTCACCACGGAAAAGCTAGCCCATGCAGCAGGAGTCTCAGAATCCACCCTACGCCGGCAATTTCACAAACACTGCGACATGAGCCCCAAGCAAGCAATCACTTCACTACGCTTCAACGCAGCCAAACAACTACTCACGGAAACAGCCAAGCCAATCAAAGAAATTGCAGTCCACGTAGGCTATAAAAGCGACATCGCCTTCCACACAGCATTCAAAAATAGATTCCAAACCTCCCCCGGAAACTACCGCCAAAAGCATAGAATCACAGGTTAGTAAACGAAGCTCACTAGTCACAAAAGGCCCAACGGGCTAACACATAATCCAGCCCATGGTGAAGCCATGGGAATAAACACCTCCCCCAGCACAAGAGGGCTGAAAGCCTGACACATGCTGTATCGAATTTAAAACATCCAAACTACATAGATCAGGCTTTCAGCCCTCTAACCCAACAAGAACCACAAAACCCATAGCTTCGTTTCACTACACCATGGGCTGAACTATATCTCACTCCTCTGGAGCTAACTCCAACTTAATGCCCTTTCTTCTTAGGAATCTTTTTCTTAGCAGCAAATTCCTCGTAAGTAGGAGCCTCTAAATCCTTCCTCACCTGATGATAACGCTTAGTCAGATCCGCTTGAACATCCTTATATTCAGCCTTGCCATAAACACTCTGCATCTCCTCTGGATCGTTCACCAAATCGAACATCTGCCACTCCTCAGTCTCTGGAATATAGAACAACTTATGCGTCTTAGTTCTCACACCAAAATGCTGAGGCACACGGTGCTCCCCGAGCTCATAGTAGGCATAATACAGTATGTCTCTAACCTCTTTTGTAGAATCTTTAAGTATCGGAACGATGGATTTACCTTGGACTTCCGCCGGAGTATCGATCCCTGCCATGTCTAGGAATGTTGGTGCGTAATCAATATTCTGAATCATTGCTAATGGCTTGCTACCAGCCTTGATCACACCTGGCCACTTGATCAGAAATGGCATCTTGAACGACTCCTCAAACATCCAGCGCTTGTCAAACCATCCGTGCTCACCAAGGTAGAACCCCTGATCAGATGAGTAGATCACGATCGTATTTTCCTCTAGATCGTTATCCTTTAGATACTTCAAAACCTTACCTACATTTTCATCCACAGATTTCACCGTCGCTAGATAGTTCTTCATGTAGCGTTGATACTTCCACTGCACCATTTGCTTGTGGCTTACTTTACCAGCTTTGTAGTCAGCGATGAATCGAGCATTGAGCGGACCAAAGTGCGCATCCCAAGCCTTCTTTTGCTCTTTATTCATACGGTTGTATTCAGGAGTGCCGTAGTTTCTGAAGTTGGGTAGTTTCACTCCATCCATCTCTGAATTACGGAGTTTAAGATCGTATTGCCAAGTCAAGTGACGATCAATTTCCATCTCATTTTGAGGAAGTGTTTTACTGCGGTTTGTGTATTCATCAAAAAGTGAATCTGGCTCAGGTATCGTCACACCATTAAATGCGTTTAGATCACGAAGAGCTGGAGAAAACGTGCGATGTGGCGCCTTATACTGACACATCAACATGAATGGTTTCGACTTGTCTCTCCCATCCAACCAAGCCAGTGACTTGTCAGTAGTAATATCAGTCACATAGCCTTGGAAACGCTTCTTTTTACCATCCATCTGAATGAAGTCAGGATTGTAATAACTCCCCTGCCCAGGCAGAATCTCCCAGTAGTCGAAGCCAGTAGGTTTCGTTTTTAGGTGCCACTTTCCAATCACTGCCGATTGATACCCTGCCTTGCCAAATGCTTTGATAAACGTCCATTGACTCTGATCAAATCCCTTACCTCCGCTATTTCTGAGAAATCCATTCTTATGACTGTGCTTGCCAGATAAAATACAAGCTCTTGATGGACCACAGATCGAATTCGCACAAAATGAGTTCTTAAAAATTGCCCCCTCTGACGCCAAGCGATCAATATTGGGAGTCGGTGCTAATTTCTCAAATCTACCACCATAGGCAGAGATCGCATTCAGAGCGTGATCGTCAGAAAACAGAAAAACGATATTCGGTTTCTCCGTCTTTTCATTCTTCACTTGTTCTGCCTGCGCAGTCGCTAATGGAGTCAGCGGCACTGTCATCATTAGTAAACTAGCTAATCCGTGTATCTTTGATTTAATATGATTCTTCATCTGATTTATACTATATACCATTGATCTGATCGCTTTGTTACAATCTTTTTCCAAAAGCTTACAACACATGATCCACATAGCCTGCATCTACAAGCAGTTGCCAAGCTGTCATCACCTCTTCAGGAACCTCTTGCTCAATCATAAACCCTCGCTTCGGATACTCTACTATTCGCTGCATATCTCCGACCATGATGTGAATCACTTTCTCATTAGGAATTTCCTCATTACAATATTCCTCAAAACTCAACTGTGGAGAAGTCACCTGTAGCTCGACCTCTTCCCATTGCTTAGCAATGGTCGCATACGCCCTTCTCTCCATATAGGGTTTCTGAACTGCTATAGCAGACTTAACAGACAATGCTTCTTGCTCGATCAAAGCTCTTGTAAAAGCAACATTTTCACCTGAGTTAGTAGATTTACATTCTAAAAAGATGACCCTTGATGGCACTCCTAACTCGACTGCTCTATCGGCAAATAGTTCCGCTTCAGACTTCTCGAACACACCCTCAGTAAAATTGCCTAAACCACCAGACATCACCACGATAGGCGCTAGCCCCTGATGCCACAGCTCCGCAACACGATCCGCCACACGCAAGTCATGACTCCCCAGTGCCCATATCATATCCGCAGCTTGCAGGTCTTGATTCATCTGAAGATACTTCCATAGCAAATCCACTGCTTGTTTGACTTCTAATTCCGAGTTCATATCCACTAAGCTAAAAGCATCCCAACTCACAAGCAACCACATTTGAAATGGTCGTTAACACAAACCACTTAGCGGTTTAGTGTGAGCAGAATTGACAGATCATATCCACTCTGCGACTCTGCACTATGAAATTTTCATCTTTCCTAATCTTGGCTTTTTGCTGGAGCATCAACCTCAATGCTCAAGATATTGACTACAAAAAAGTTCATCAATTAGTCCAATCAACAAAGGATGAAACGACTTGGAAAGATCAGATAGATTGGCAAACTGACCTGTGGCAAGCCAGACAACTGGCTGGTAAGCTAGGTAAACCAATCTTCATTTGGGAAATGGATGGCCACCCGATGGGCTGCACCTGAAACAATGGCGTCTTGAACCGTGAGTTCATATTCTCAAACCCTAAAACAATCAAATGGCTACAGCAGGACTGCATCTCAGTAGTCGGTGATGACTGGTATCGCAGAAGGGCTAAGGACGACGCTTCAGTGTGGTTCCGCAGTCTCGCCAAGAAAGCTGGCAGAGGAAAAAATGGAACTACTCAGCAAGGTTGCTACTTAGTCTCAGCCAATGGCGACCTGCTAGCCTTCATCAACACCAACAGTTTTGAACATTTCACTAGTCGAATGCAGAACGGAATGAAGAAATGGAATCAGTTACCTGCAGATCAGAAAAAAGCAGTGATCCCAGCTGCAAAGAACCACGACTATAAACTCAATGTCCCACCTATCGATCCGAGCAGAGACAAGGTATTCGAAGTCCAATCCAGAGCTCTCACTCAGAACGCCGGGAAACTCAGCCGATGGAATAGCCAAGGAAAAGTCGGCGGTCTCTCCACCCTAGGCCACCTCTGGATCAAGCAACAAGAGTGGGACAGCTTCATAAAACAAATCAACGGACTAGAGCTCAACCAGAAGATCGTTTTCCCTAACAGAATCACTCATCGCATCGCACGCTTCCACCTAGTCGACAACACACGAGGTGAAGGTCCAGCATGGAGAATGAAGGACATTAAAACCGCTGTTCTATTCGTCACTAGAACCAGTAAAGGATACCAGATCCAAGGTGACTTCCATCTAGAGAACACCACCGATAAACGCAGCTACATGGCCAATCTAACAGGACTCCTAACACTCGCTAACAAGCAGCCAAAATCATGGACCATGACCGTCTATGGCAAGCACCAAGGAGAAGGCAGATTCACTCGGAATGCCAGACCAGGCGCCCAGCCACTAGCCTTCACCTTTGAGTATCTAGCCAAGCCAGAAGACATCAGACCAGTAGACCTAGTCCCACCCCAGCACATGCGTTGGCAACGAGGCTACTGGGAAGCTGAAAAGCACTAAAAACCCAACTGCTTAGTTACCTAATCTAACACGATAGAACACTCTAGCCAGCTTATCTAAATCAACAGTCGTATCCTCCACAGTCACATTCCATTTTCCAGTATCTATTTCCGAAAGGGTAATTAACGAGCTCTCTAGATTAGGGTCAGCTTGATAACTCCAGACTAATCCCCAGCCTGATAAATCGGTGGATCGTTCACAGACTAGACCTCCGTCTATAGCCATAGATGATAAGTTAAAACTTACACTCGGAGTAGTCTGAGGAGCTGCTGGCATCTTCAGAGAAGTCGATGGAACTGATGCAGCATTATTAGGGTCAGTTCCATGAGATTGCTCAGCAGCGTTAGTAGAGCCATCTAGGTCTGCATCATTATCCCCGGCCTGAGAATTAGTATCACCAAAATTAAGATTTTCATAAGCATCAGAAAGTCCATCTGCATCCGCATCCACTAGTTTCAACCTGAATATTGTAATCACTGCAGCGTGGTCACTCGGCCAAGTATTGTTCATTAGAGGTGTTGTAGAGGCACCCCAAGCTCCCACTGTATTTTCCACTGCTGTAGTATAAACGAGAGACTTCACTGGCGTCACTGAAGCTCCTTTATAATAGACAAAATCAATTCTATCCTGAGGCTCAGTGCTCTTAAATACTGGAGACCATGTATTCCCTGCGACAGTTACAGGATTAGTGTTCACCACTCTAAATGAATCAGTCATCCCTGCATTGACTACAGTATTACTAGTAGGCCAAGCAACATTGCCAACGCCGCCATGCTCAGAAGAGGTAGCAGGAGTCCAGTCCAGATGAGAAGGAGCATTAAAGTCTCCTGTGAGGAAAACTGGGATATTATCCGCGTCGTTCAATATCGTATTCATCCCAGTCATAATTGCAGCGATTTGCTCATCTCGGTCTGAAGTTTTTTCGACTACCAAAACGCTCGCTTCAGTAGCTCCAGTAATCTGAGCAGCATAAGGACCATAGTCAGTATAATCTAAGTGACAATTCATCAATATTGCCTCTTGTAGCGGACTACTCGTAATCTTCACTTTGAATCCACGGGCTAATCCTGCTGCTAATGTTTGATCAGAAATAGGATAACGACTGATTAGGCCAATAGATCCAGAAATGTTAGAGCGGTAAAACCAGCCTAGATCATCGGCTATTTTCTGAGGTTGGTAGACTCTAGATCCGCTGACATTATCCGTGCTCTCTTGCATACCTATAATATCAGCGCCAGAGAAAATGATGGATTCTAGTCCCTTACGGTGACCATTGTTTATCTGTCCCCATCCGTGCCAAGCATTATAGGACATTACCTTGACCTCCCTCACCACCTCAGTATTGGGAGCAAATACTTCTATCGACATCGAGGCGTCAGCAGTATCAGTTCCGTTACTAGCCCTGACTGTAAATAAATTCAACCCGGTAGATCCAGCTGGTGGCGTTCCACTTAGCTCACCAGATACAGCAACTGTTAACCACGCAGGCCCCATTACTTTAGAGAACGTGTAGCCTTTAAAATTCGTGTAGGCAGAGATCTTACCAGAATAAGCATTACCTATGACGGCATGACGTCGCTTGAAAGAGGCCAATATCCAAGCAGGTGGATCTGTTGCAGGTGCTGCAGCAATAGTGAAATGAGTAGGTCCTGCGATCGCAGTGTAGCCATCGTTTGCTAGAAACCATGCACTGTAATTACCTGCCGCTAAAGTAGGATTAGAGAACGTAACATTGCCAGCAGTGAGATTCCCTCCAGAACTTTGCGTCCCATTGGTATAAGCCCATAAAGTAGCAGCTAGGGAACCATCAGGGACGCCCCCCTGAGGATAGACACCTACCCAGTCAGCTGAATTCCCAGGTCCTCCAGAGAATGCAATAGAAACGTCCACTCCTTTTTCGTAATTAACCTTGTTGGGAGTTACTGATTGAGCACTTGCCCATTGGATTAAACTGAGCAACATTACTATTCCTATGTAGTAGATAAATTTCGAATTTTTCATAAACATTTTTTTTGTTTCTATTGATGAATATATTGCATAAAAAACATAATAGCATTAACCAAAATAGACCATCAACAGCTATTTAAGACAATGAATCTCAAGTTTTTTTGATTATCTCATTTACTCAACGAGCTGAATTCATTATCTATTTTAGCTGCATAACCAGCATTAAAGTCATTTCCCATATGAATAAGCGCCCTACTATCGGAATCAGAATGCCTCCTTGGACTAACTCCACATGGCTCATTCTTGGTGGAATAATGGACTATCTTAAGGACAATGAAATATGGAAAATAGTGACTGAAGACAATTCCTATGGAGAAATGGAAACGATTCACATAGGCGTAGGCTGGAAAGGTGACGGTGTTATTCTATACCGTGCTACCGATGAGGAGTTAGAGTATTTCAAAGAAAATAATATAGCAGTCTGTCTACTCAGTTCTGAGGGACCAGATGGCAGTTTCCCAAGAGTGATCCCTGACAATGTATCCATCGGAGAACTTGCTGCCAGACATCTATTAGAAACAGGTGCTCAGAGCTTCGGTTTCCTAGCTAGAGGCGAGACACTTTACAAAGAAAAGATTCATTCACCTGGAATACGTATCTACCCGAGACAGAGGCTAAAAGGCTACGTCAAACAACTTAAAAAAAGGGGGTTCGAGCCAGACGTTTTTTACTTAAAGGGCTACCCTCTGTGGAAAAAAGACACCTGGAAAAAAATAGAAAAAGATGTCTCAAGCTATCTCAAAAGCCTACCTAAACAAACAGCCCTCTTCTGTGCTGATGACGCTCTAGCATCAGTAGCTCTCAGAGTGGCTGAGAAACAAAACATCAAAGTCCCTGAAGAGCTCATGGTGCTAGGTTTTGGAAATACGATTAACTATTGTCACTCTACCCTCCCAGCCATGAGTTCCATTGTTTATCCAGGCCGCACTATTGGTTTAGAGGCTTCAAGAATCATCGCCAAACAACTATCCCAAGATTATGAAACACCAAAAACGTTACACATTGGGATTGAGGATATTAAAGAACGAGAATCAACCTCATTTATTGCGATAGAGGATCCAGAGATCGCAGCGCTCGTAAAGTGGATCAGACTCAAAGCACCAACCGAAGCAATCCAAGTCTCCGACCTGCAGGAACACACCAGCTACTCACTCAGTTCCATTAAACTCAAATTCAAGGAATGTCTAGGTCACAGTCCTAAGGATGAAATCAAGCAGGTCAGGGTTACCCGATTAAAGAGCCATTTAAAAGACATCGGCAAAAACCTCACGGACATCTCCCAAGAAATGGACTTTAGATCAACCGAAGAAATGAGCCGATTTTTCCTCCGAGAGACTGGACTACGTCCTAGTATCTTCCGCCAACAATTAAAGCCACGATAGCCAACCCACCATTTTCTTATTATGAGTCCAAATCTAATCATTATTCTTTGCATCATCCTCTGGGGGGTATGGGGATTCACGAACAAATTTTGCAATATGCAGAATTCTCCCGTATTTGTCACATTGGCTACTAATCTACTCTACGCAGCTTGCTCTCTACCTTTACTTTTCAAAGTGAAATATCAAGAGATCAACTGGAGCATGTCAGCGATGGGGTGGTTAATAGCTACAGCTGGACTCGGAGTAGCTGCAAAGCTTATGTTCAACTCTGCTCTCGCAAAAGCTCCTGCATCTGTCGTTGTTTCCGCTACATCCGTATTCCCAATAGTTACCGTCATCTTAGCCGCAATCTTCTTAAAGGAAAAGATTAACATCCAACAGAGCGTTGGCTTGTGCCTGTGCGTGTCTGGCGTTTATTTGATGACTTTAAATAGCTGATAATTCCCGGCAGAAAGCCCTGTCGAAACAAAGCCTCACCTCGTCTATTTTAGCCCCCGAAAGTCCATTTTAGACATATTCATCACTGCTTCTCATGGTATGTTCGTTAGGAATTAATCTTATAAATCCAACAAACAAACACATGAAAAACAATAATTTTATCCGCACTAGTGCGATCGCAGGAAGTGTCAGCCTAGCAACTATTCTAGGCTCTAATGCTGCAACAATTCTAACTGGTGAATCTGGCACCAATAATGCCGATGTAACTCTCAATCATGGCTCCAATGCAGCAGGAACTGCAAATATCGCTCTAGCGTGGACTGTCGGCGAAAATGAGTTTCAGATTTACACTGGCTGGCCTACAGGCGGTGATGTTTACCAGATGGATGATGCCATCGCAGGTAACAACTTCACTGTGCTTTTCACCCCTGATTCTGGCTACAATGTAATTTTAACTAGTGCCGACATCAATGCTTGGGCTACCGGAGGATCCTTCGTTCTTGATTGGGCTGTCACTGGAGCTACTTCTGGTTTATTAGCCTCTGCTGATAACGTTACTGTAGCCGATGGTGCTGTGGATGCTCTCAATTTTGGAGCTACTGGCACAAGTTCAGAGGCACTCACTTTGACTCTTACCATGGATGCCACATCCACAGGAACTGCTTCATACCTAGCGATGGACAACCTTTCATTCGACCAAGTTGCAGCTACAGTTCCAGAACCATCATCTAGCTTACTAGCTGCTGTTGGCCTTGGTGCAATGGCTATGCGCCGTCGTCGCAAGTAATTTAATAAAGTAACAATTTCATTTTTAGTTTTATTTAGTTTAGCCTATTCTACCCTCTTGGTAGAGTGGGCTTTTATTATGGAGAAAATACAATTAGCATTAATGGACGGTAATATTCCATTGGCAATGCAACTTTGGAGCCAAGTCAAAGGGAGTAATACTGCTGAAGTCTATGAGTTCGGCCGCACCTTATTTAGTCTGTATTTCTATGCTGAAGCAGAACTAGTATTATCTAAACTACTTACAGAGGGAACGGAAAACTATCTACTAAGTTCAGCTAAGCTCTGGTTCGGCTTAGGAAGGTTTGAGATTTCAGCTAGATATAGCGCCAGAGCATTAGAACTACATAATAGCGTCGAAAATGTAGCTATGCATGCATCGAATCTAGTCCGATCAGGAAAGCTAGATCAAGCTGAACAGATACTACTAGTTGCTCTCAAGAGAGAACCAGCACACGGAAGAACCGTTCGGCTATTAGCACACGTGGAGCGCACTACTGGTCGCCAAGAACAAGCTAAAGATCGTATAAAAAACTGCCTACTAAACTATCCATCATCTGAGAACTGGAGATTAGAATATGAATTAGGCTATATACTAGATAGATTAGGAGATTACATTGGTGCGTTTCAAGTGATGGAGAGAGCAAAGGCTGCATTGAAAAACAAAGCGAACAAACTCATCCCAGAATGGAAGGCTAAGACATCTAGGCAATGGCAAGTGAGTCAGCTGTTAGATACAAATCGTCTAGAACAATGGGCTAATTTTAAGGGAGGTGAAGACACTGTGATCATGGCTGGATTCCCTAGATCAGGGACCACTCTGTTAGAGAACATTCTATCGACTCACGACAGGTGTCTGGGCACGGACGAAACTGGAGTGCTTAATCAACAATTCATAGATCCAATTATTCTTGCCGCTTCCACTCCTGAGGAAGCTATCGAAGAACTTGATGATTTTCATGAAGATGAACTAGCTGCTGGGCGAGCTGAGTATTACCGATGCACAGAGGCGGTAATCGATGAGCAGAGAAATCGCCGTATCTTGTTAGAAAAAGAGCCTCTCATGACCGCGGATTTAGCATTACCTCTAAGATTATTCCCTCAATGCAAAATCCTAATGCCACTTCGTGACCCCAGAGATGTCGTGATTAGCTTCTATTTCACCATAGTCCCCCTCGCTACTAATAGTGTGGGATCGATCTCTCTAGAGCTGGCTTGCAAATACTATTCCGAGATTATGAGACACTGGCTTCTACTCAGAGATCGACTACCTCAGAAAAGATGGATGGAGAGTCGTTACGAGGATCTTCTCTCAGACACTGAGGGCCAGACTAGAAAGCTCTCTGCGTTCCTCGGGGTCGAGTGGAGTCCAGAAATGCTAGAGCATCATAAGCATGCAAGCTCCAAGGCCGTAACAACTCCGACTTACAGTGATGTATCTAAAGCTCTCTACACGAGATCAAGAGAACGCTGGAGAAACTACAAAAAAGAACTCAACCCACATCTCCATTATCTAGAGCCATATATTGAAGCCTTCGGTTACGAACTTTAGCGTTTTCTGCGTCACGAATAACTACCTCGCTACCAAAACTATTCCATAATCTCTAGCTACTTGACTATAAAACCACTAACTAATCTCAGATCTAATTTTATTTAGTCGTGAAGCTCCCAGATTTAAACCCCCAGCTTTTACCTTGGTCATTCTTGATAAGAATACGGTAGTGATACTGAGTTCTAGGTTTCAGATCTTTAAGGGTAATGGTGTTCAGCCCATTTTTCACTGATTCCGATGGAGTGCTCAGCTGCCAAACCCTTTCTGCGTCTAGGAGTGTGCTGCTTTTAGATCATTAATCGAGGTTCCTAGCCATCCTCTACGCTTGATGGAGCGTTCACGATCGCCTGTCCGCTCCACCGCTGGGGGCCCTGGGACTTCGCAGAATGAACCAGCTGTTAGAGAATATTGGCCATGGCCTTTATTCACCTTTTGCCCCACAGCATAGAGTATCCAACGCTTCTCACCACTATGATAGAGATAGCTATAATAGCGGCTTCGATTATAGGTAGCTGTTCTACTCGGAGAGCTTGGATGATAGAATCAGGCTGATGCGCTAATGGGCTCCAGTTACGAATCTTCACTCCAGATCCCTCGTGTCCGAATCCACTAAACTCGGCCAAAGAATTCCCTGTAGCAATTAGATGCGGCATATCACTGAGTGCAGGAGCTTTCTCAGAGTGAGCAGAGGCAGCCCACATCGAAAAGTTAATGCCACCTGATGCTTTTCTCTCTCCGTTGAATAAGCCAGCAAAGTATCCAAACCGTGTGGTCATAGGAGAATAACTACTAAAATCACAGGTGCTTTTTGACTCAAATATCCATATCATAGGCTCTGCCACTTGGCTTGATGAATAACTAGCATGAATGGCGCTCGGACGCCATCTAGCTCTGAGTATAGCTCCATCTGTTAGAGCACTACCCGTCACCACTATCTCGCCGATCTGAGGTTTGCTAGAGCTCTTTACCAGAGTAAGCTCTATCTGTGACTTACCTCTTGATGAGTCTCCGAGTTGAGTCGTCTTCACCACCGTCTCAGAATCTTCATCCACCGTGAACTCTTGAACTTGCTCGCCAACCTGTAGCTTCCACGATGAGCCTGCTGCATTTTCAAAAGGAATAGAAACAATACACTCCCCCGCGTTGTTCAGCCAGGCATACCACCTCGCCGAGCTCTTACCTTTATACTCTAGAACTTGAATTCAGAACTAATGAGCGATTTCTCATGCGGCCTAGATACATGCTTCCCCAGAGCCCTCACAGCCCCCTTATCAAAAAAAACATTCGATGCAGTCAGTAGCAAACTAGAGTCCTTCGCCTTTTGCGCTAAATAACGGACCTCCCCAGCTCTAAAAGCGACCACTTCCCCCTCCTGATCATTGAGCGCACTCAAATCCACAGCCTTCCATTCCACCTTAGTTACCGTTGGACTAGTTACTTCAGTAGCAGCATTTTCTGTTACTTGCTTTGCCTCTTTACAACTCGTGGTGACGACAAGAGCCCCTATCAACAATAGGTTTTGCGGCTTCAGAAAAAATGCAGACTCAGTAGTAAACTTCATAGCTGTAAAGCATCGTGCCTAAAATCTTAACATCAATAAAAAATTTACCGATTTAGAAATGATAGACAATTAATCATTTCGCAACGCCTCAATAGGATCAAGCTGAGCAGACTGAGCCGCAGGGTAGATACCAAATACTAGACCAGTCAGAGCAGAAACACCAAATGCGATAACCACAGAAGCAGGTGACACCACTACCGCCATATCGGTGAAATGCTCGATTCCATAAGGCAACAACACCCCAAGTATCACCCCTATAAATCCGCCACACAGTGACAGCAATACAGATTCTACCAAGAACTGACGGATAATATCACGCTTCTTTGCTCCTAGAGCACGTCGCAACCCGATCTCACGCTTTCGCTCAGTCACAGTCGCCAACATGATATTCATAATGCCGATCCCTCCCACCACGAGCGAAATTGCAGCGATCGATCCTAGCACGATATTGAACATGCGCTTAGTAGCCTCAGCCTCCTTCAGCAGCTGTAGCGGCACCGTCATTTTGTAGTCACTCACCTTATGAGAATACTCTAACAGTTTCTTAATCTGGCTCTCTGCCGTGAGCACTTGTTCAGGGCTATGCATGTGGACGATGACCTGGGTAAACTCAGTTTTCTCAGCAGAGAAGCTACCAGCAGATTTCTTCACCTCCAGATCGCCAAACTGTGATTTCAGCGTAGACATCGGCACATAGCAGTTCACCTGAGAGTCTCGCTCACCATCATCTCCCGATTCCTGCACCACCCCCACTACTTGAAAATAAGTCCCTCTAATCTTCAACTCACAACTCAGCGGATCTTCATAGCTAAACAGAATATTTGCCAGACTTCGACTGATCACACAGACCTTGAGCTTATTAAGCTCGTCCATCTCACAGAGAAACCTCCCTTTGAGCAAATCTATCTTCTTCACCGTCTGTAGATCATGATAAGTGCCGATCACCTGCGAAGATTTCGCAATCCCTCTATAGTTCACCGCCTCATTAAGAACACGAATAGGCAAAATCATTTTCACTCCAGGCACAGCATCCCGAATTCTCTCTATATCCAGAGAAGTCACACCGTATTTAAGCACATTATTCTCCTCCACCTCCTCATCCCCAGAGGGCTTCACACTATCTAAAATCACATTATCGCTACCGAGATGCTTGATCCTCTCTTGCGATTGCTGAGAAGCCCCCTCACCCACTGCCACCATCGTGATCACTGAGCAAACGCCAAAAATAATTCCCAAAATCGTTAAGCCTGAGCGCAGCTTACGCATCATCAGATTCTGAAATGCTAGTCTAACAGAGTGAAGTAGTTTCGACATATTTAGACAGATCCTTTCTCTGTTTTGGACTCAGCTTTAGATTCGTTTTTAGCTTCGATCTCATTCTTCTCCGTCTTCACGATGACTCCGTCCTTCATACGTATCACATACTCCGCATACTTCGCCACCGCTTCATCATGCGTCACCACTACCACGGTTTTACCATCCTTATGCAGAGCCGACAGCACCTCCATGATCTCCTTCTCAGTCTGACTATCAAGATTACCCGTAGGCTCATCCGCCAGCACCATCAGCGGTCTGTTTATCAAGGCCCTAGCAATCGCCACTCGTTGCTGCTGACCACCAGATAGCTGAGTTGGTTTGTGATCTATTCTATCGCTCAGTCCCACTTGCTCCACCAGCTCTATCGTGTAGTCATGCTGGCTCTTCAGCGACACATCCTGATACACCAGAGGCAGCTGGATATTTTCCACCACTGTCAGCTGAGATAGCAGATTGTAGGATTGGAAAATAAAGCCTAGCTTCTTGCCACGAGCTTCCGAGAGCGAGTCATCATCCATCCGTGACACGTCCACATCATCCAGAAAATAACGCCCAGAAGTAGGTCGATCTAAACAACCAAGAATATTCATCAGCGTAGATTTGCCAGATCCAGACGGCCCCATGATCGCTATGAATGAGCCCTCCTTGATCGTTAAATTCACACCTTTCAGAGCGATCACTTCCTCATCATTCAGAGGAAATGCTTTGGTAATATTCTCGAGACGAATCATAGTAATAATTAGTCAGATGGCTGAGTCAGCAACACCATATCACCTTCGTTAAGACCTTCTTTAATTTCTACAAAAGAATTATTCATCGCTCCAATTGTCACCTTGGTCTTCACCGTATCACCACCATCCTTCACATAGCAGAAATACTGACCTTCGGAGGTCGACAGCGCTTGTAGTGGCACTGATAGCACATTCTCTAGCTTGCCAATTGTGATCTCCGTCTTCACAGAAACATTCGGCTTAACACCTTTCACATCATCCTTGATCAACACTTCCACTGCATATGATTTCTCGCCTTCATCCATCCAGGAAGTTGACTCCGGCACTAAGCTCACTTTACTCACCTTACCGCTAAATCTACGGTTCGACACCGAGTCCAGTATCACGCTAGCCTGCTGGCCTACATTCACCTTATTGATATGAAATTCAGGAACAGACAACACAGCCTTCATTTCAGCCACATTAGGAATTTTCATGATCGTTCTGTTCTTGCTTATCGTTGCGCCTTGTTCGATTGGACCAGACCTACTTCTTCTACCAGCACGGTCATACAGGATCAGACCTGCCACAGGAGCATAGAGCTTCGTGTGTTTGAGTTGCTCAGTCTTCTCAGCCAGCCTCTCTTGATTTAGCTTCAGCTTTACCTCTTGAGATGCGAATTCTGACTGAGCTCTAGAGATTTTACTCTCACCCTGTTTCTTCACTCTGAGTAGCTTCTTCTCAGCCTCACCCATCTTAGAGCTCAGCTCAGCCTCTTGCTTAGGCAGATCATATTCTTGCAGCATCTTCTGCCTGCTCTTCGCTGTTTCTAGCGCCTTAGCCTTACCGTTTAAATCCAGCTTATCTCTATCCACCTGGCTTTTCGTTTCAAATCCCTTGTCCGCTAGCTTCTTACTCCAGCCGTATCTCTGCTCCACCAGCTTATAGGATTCCAGAGCTTCCGTGATGCTAGTCTGCGCATTGCGTAGCTGCTGTTGCTTGTCTAGTTTAGTGAATTTCTCTAAATCCATCTTAGCGAAAGTAATATCCTTTTTAGCCGATCTCTCTTCACTCTCCACCGTGCTCTTATCGATAAATAAATTATTCTTCGCCGTCACCAACGCCGTCTTATTATTCTCTACTTCGAGCGCTAGCTTCTTGATCTGCTCCATCATTTCAGTCGCATCCAGCTCTACTAACAGATCACCCTTTTTCACCTGAGATCCTTCAGGTAGTAAGTAAATGATTTTAGAATTACCCGTGAGCATGTTCTTGATCTTCACCTCCTCTACAGCCTCTAGCGAACCACCCTCTTTCACTGAAATGTGCAAGTCTCCTCGTTTGATTTCATGGTATTCCTCCACCACATCCCCCCCAGAGCCTCCTCTATTCTTAAGAAGAATGATCCCTATGACCACCACGGCAGCCAGCACTGCGTAGATCTTGATTTTGTTACTCGATGTCTTTTTCATGCAAATTTTAATCTGTTATCGTGTTGTTGGGTTCGACTTCAGCCAGTAGCTTCTATCCTCCGTATTCAGTATACCTATATCAGTAAATAGCTGTAATCTGGCCTGCTGATAATCCACCAGCGCATCCGTCACAGCATTCTGTGCCTGGATCAGTGAATCCTGAGACTCACTCAGTCTTCTGAAGATCAACGTCCCAGCCTGAAGCCTCATCTTGTTCGCCTCCACTCGCTTCTTCGCCAGCTCCACAGCACCCTTCTGGATCTCATAGTTCTGCTGAAATTGTCTCAACTGACGATGCCTCTGCTCCATCAGATTCTGCAGAGAATCATACGTTCTGCTCAGACCACGGATGCTCGACTCAAACTGAATCAAACTAGAACGATAGCCATTTCGCTCGATCTTCTTATTGATTGGTAGATTCAGCTCCAGCCCCACTTGGCTAGACACTCTATCAAAATTAAACTTCTCGTAGCTATTCCCCGTGCTCCTCAGCGATGCCGACCCCACTAGATTTATATCCGCCTTCAGAGCATCAGCAGCGATCACTACCTGCCTCTTCTGGTCCTCAAACCGATCAATCTCATTCAGCAATGGCAACCTGTTCTTCAGAGCCAGATTAAATGACTGCCTCGTAGTCAGAGACACTGTCTTCAGACCAGAATTAGCAATCTTATCCAGCTCATTATCCACCAGACTCAGCTTCACCGTAGTAGGCATCCCCAGAGTCAGCTTGAAATCATCCAGTGATGTCTGATACCTCGCCTTAGCATTGATCCAGCTAGTCTTAGACTGCAACTCATCCTGCTCAGCATCACTCACCTCCTGAGGACTCGCTCTATCCACCGCTCTCGCTCGCAGATACTCCGCATTGGACTGTCTCGCCTCATAGTTAGTCAGCTGGTTCTTCACCGATTCCTTTTGCTGCAGAAGCCTCAGATACTGCACCACTATCTCTCTGCTAAACTCATCTTGAAATTGATTATAATCACGTAATCCATACACCACATTGCGGTTCGCCTGCGTCAACTGCTCAGCCGCGATCTTCTTCCCCGCACCACTGAGCAGCGGCTGTAAGATATTAAGAGACACCACAGAACTAGCCGACCTCCTAGGATCACCTGTAAAATATTTAAGTAAATCATTCGCCAGCGACAAACTGTAGTTACCACCAGTGATCAGACTCTGAGACAGCCGACCACTAGTCCCCACACCACCTCGCTGATCACCATTACTATCTCTAGCCACAAACGGATCCACCCCAGCACCGAACTGCGGATTAAATCGATGCTTCGAGCTACTTAAATTCAATGCCGTGAGATACAGCCTCTCCCTCTGAGACTGATACTCCCTACTATTACGCACTGCATAATTGATAGCATCATCGATACTCATACTCCTAGATCCACCACTCTGGCTTTTATCCAGCAGCTCACTAGCCTTCACATGCTTAGGCTGTCTAGCAGAGTATTTAGTATCGATCGTAAAATCCGTCTTCTTACCAAACACATGCTTTTCAGCCTTCTGTAAAATTGCATAAACCTCACCATCAGCCGCCTTCTTACTCTGCTGAGCCGAACACCCCACCAACAAACCCACCACCCCAAGTGAACAAAATAAGCGACTAGTCTGGGAGAAAGATTTCATATTCTCTTATAACGTCACCTAGGCACAAATCTGTCTTAGAAAAGTAAACTAAGTTAGTCTCCCATCATTCTCACCACTTATCTAAACTACACAACCTGCTTCATAAGCAGTCTCCCTTATTGATTATTTTAAATACTTTAAATGAAATAACAGCGATTTACAAAAAATGTTGACTGAATATAAAGACATGCTAATGTTCAAGGCGATATGAAATACTCCCCCTATCTAAAGAACGTCGGATTACTACTCTGTGTTGCAGCAACTGTAGCTCCATCACATTCAGCTAATGCTGTTGATTATACTTGGTCTAACGACTTTGAGACTGCTACCGCAGCATCAGCCGTTGAGACTCTAACAGTGAACAATGGTTGGGGTCCTGGCTTTTACAACAATGCCATCAGTTACAACTCTGTTACTGGTGCTCAACTTGCATCACACGGTGTAAATTTCAACACCTACGGTAGTAACCACGGTGTAGTTGAAGCCATCAACAATGAAACAGTAGGTGCAATCATAGGCGGATTCAATATGTTATCGAATAATTGTTAGACAGAGATGCTGATCATTTCTTAAAGTTGTTTTTTACCACAAAA
>CAKZNV010000223.1 GCA_937132085.1 uncultured Rubritalea sp.
CACCTTTCACCTTTCACCTTTCACCTTTCACCTTTCACCTTTCACCTTTCACCTTTCACCTTTCACCTTTCACCTTTCACCTTTCACCTAATCCATTATATCCTTGCTCCATCATCACCCTCTCGGATAAATTCCAGACCAAGATGCGCTACTTACTCATAGATAACTCCAACACTCGCACCAAATTCTCCCTTTGTGAAAATGGTCAACTGTGCTCAGACATTATTCACCTATCTACTAGAGAAATCACTCACCGTAGCGTCACTGAGGCTCTCGCAGGTTCAGACTGCACTCGCTGGGATGGCGTATTGCTCTGCTCAGTAGTCCCTGACAAAGCCAAGATTCTCAGTGAAGCACTAGCCGACATCAGCGCCAAGCCACTGCACCAGCTTAACTACCAAAGTAATCTCGGTATCGGGATCGACTACCCCACCCCGAGCCAGATCGGTGCAGACCGACTGGTCAATGGCATCGCAGCCAATCATCTTTATACCGAAAACGGTTCTGCCGCCATCGTCATCGACTTCGGCACAGCAGTCACCTTCGACGTCATTTCTAACAACAACTACCTAGGCGGAGTCATCGCCCCAGGTCTAGGAGCCATGACTGACTACCTAGCGAACAAAACCGCCCTGCTCCCCAAGATCACTCTCACAGAACCTGACACAGCTATCGGAAAATCCACAGAAGAAGCCATGGATATAGGAGCAGTCTACGGATACAGAGGTCTAGTCAGAGAAATCATCACCGAACTGAAGAAAGAACTCCCAGCCAACCCAAGCATCATCTGCACTGGTGGCGACGGCGAACTCATCGCCAATGGCCTCAAAGACCTTATTCACCACTACCACCCCACCCTCACACTCGAAGGCATAAAAATAGCTGCTGACCTAAATCTTTAGCTTTTACCTTTTACAGCACTCCATTTGCCACTAAGTATCACCACCATGAAAAGCATCGGAATCGACTTCGGAGGAACCTCCATCAAAATAGGCGTAGTAGAAGGCAAGGAAATCATCGCCTTCGCTGACCCAGTTATCACTGGCGACTACCCTACACCTGCCGCACTGATCGATGCGATTGCTGACGTAGTTACATCACTCAGAGAACAATACTCGGACATCGTCGCCATCGGCTGTGGAGTCCCAGGATTCGTAGATTTCCCTACTGGCACCATTCATAATCTCACCAACGTCCCCGGCTGGAAGAACATTCCACTCAAAGACGAACTCAAGAAACGCACCGGACTACCGACAGCTATCGACAATGATGCCAATGCCATGGCGATCGCAGAATGGAAGCTCGGAGCTGCTAAAGGCTGCGATCATGCAGTCTGCCTCACACTCGGCACAGGTGTCGGCGGTGGAGTCATCGCTAATGGCGCTATGGTTCGTGGCGCACAATTCGTAGCCGGTGAGCTAGGCCAGACCTCTATCAGTTACTCAGGCAGACTCGGCGCATACAATAACCCGGGAGCTCTAGAAGCTTACCTAGGTAATAATGAATTCGCAGCGGATGCGATCCACGACTACGCCGCAGCAGGTGTCGACAAAAACATCTCCGACTGCACACCAGTAAAGCTCGCTAAGCTGGCTGAAGGAGGCTGTGAAATTGCGCTCAAATGCTGGGACAAGTTCGCCCAACGTCTAGCCACAGGACTAGCCTCCACATGTTGGTTACTCAACCCAGAGATTCTCGTCATCGGTGGCGGTGTAGCAAACGCAGGACCGATCCTATTCGATCCACTCACTAAGCACCTACACGCTCAGCTCAGCGCACCATTCAAAGATCACCTAAAGATCGAAAAAGCCCACTTCTCAAACAACGCCGGCATCCTAGGCTGCGCAGCGCTTGCGCTTGATGAGGTTGAGTAAAAGTTGCATCGCTTTCTGGCGATAACCCCAAAGCCAACGCTACATGTTCCGCTGTGCCTCCAGCACAGTCTTTGGATGGTGTTCACCCAGCACCATCCATGGCTGAAGCCATTCGCTTTGCACATTGTGTCCTGTCAGGACGGGAATTATCCTGAAGGTCGATCGACTGTATAATCCAGCGTTTTGCCCCCTTGCATCGTTCTAACAGATATCCACGTATTTCAGACATTCAGTCTACCCATTGTGTCCAACAGGGACACTAATTCTCCTGAAGGGAGAACATGTGCATAGCCCAGCTTTTCAACGCTGAGTTACCATCAAAAAGAGATCACCGTGCTGAAGGCACGGCGTAGAGAAGTATCTACAAGCTTACTTATACTAGACTCGGTTCGTATTACATATCAGTGATTGAGATGGTATACTCAGGTCTAGGATAGCGCTCGCAGATACATTTTAACAGCTTTCGAATAGCCTCATCGTTGCTATTTTTAGAGATCAATATTCTCACTTGAGGTCTCTTTCCGGCATCCCTCCGAATTTCATCTATCCGCCTCTTAAGCTCGTATCTATAGATAGCCTGCTCAAAAACCACTCCATCAATCTTCACTTTTTCACCTTCTAGAATTTCGAATTCAATTGGATAGATATTGAAATCATCGATCAAGGCATCAAACTTAAACTTGATTGCGGGATAGCCCCTTCTTTCAATTTTAGATCTAACGTAACACTCCTTTTTTCCTTTTGAGGCAGTTCTAAATTGCTCAATCATCGGAGTATCAACAAAAGTAAACACACTAGCCGTCTTAGGCTCTTCATTATAACGAATATCAGACGCCTTGCTACTCCAGCCTTTGTTAGGATCATACTTAATCTCTACATCTTGTTCGATTTGACCGTTACTAAACGTTAATGAAAATTCCATGGTTTCAGACATCTTCATTCTAAACCCATGTCCCAGTTCAATGCCAGGTGGTCTGAAATCTTTAAATTCGATCTCAGTCATGTCAGTATAATCGACTTCTACCAAGACAGCCTTTCCGTTTTTCTCGACGAGGCATTGTGCTTGTCTTGACCTTTTAATGGGTTCTCCATTCACCTTTAAAACCAAGGTCTCCCTTTTAGCAAGATAACCCGGCTCAGTAAAAATAACAACCTTCTCGCTAGTCTCGTTGTAAAAGAAAAGCACACTATGAAAATCATTCACGACAGCTGCTTTAAGACGAAAATCTGGTAAGTTTCGATCAAAGAATCGAGTTACCCCCATTTCAAATAATTGAGATTCTATGTTAACCTTTTTCTCAACAGCAGGCTCAACAACTTCCACCTCTTCAGTCACCGCCTTCTTCTCAGAGCAACCGACCAGAATGATTCCCAGCACACAAAGTAAAAATTTCATGACCAAACAATGCTCGATCTCAGTAAACTAAGCAAATGTATTTAACCACCAAAGCCAACGCTACATGTTCCGCTGTGCCTCCAGCACAGTCTTTGGATGGTGTTCACCCAGCACCATCCATGGCTGAAGCCATTCGCTTTGCACATTGTGTCCTGTCAGGACGGGAATTATCCTGAAGGTCGATCGACTGTATAATCCAGCGTTTTGCCCCCTTGCATCGTTCTAACAGATATCCACGTATTTCAGACATTCAGTCTACCCATTGTGTCCAACAGGGACACTAATTCTCCTGAAGGGAGAACATGTGCATAGCCCAGCGTTTCAACGCTGGGTTACCTTCAAAAAGAAATCACCGTGCTGAAGGCACGGCGTAGAGATACTGCTAGATGAGCAGTAACTGCTAATTATTTCTCTTTCTTAGGCTTCTTGCTCCCCTTCTTCCACTTATCCACTTTGATATCGGCATCATTAGTTTGAGCTTTGCCCTTGGTGGTTCTTCCAGCCGCTATTTGTGCATCTAGCTTTTTGCGCAGGCGTTGCACGATCTCAGGATGCTTTTCAGCTAGGTTATTCTTCTCAGCTTGATCCTTAGACATGTCGTAGAGTTGGTAATTCAGAGGACTATCGACTCCATTCTTCTTAAGAGCAGCTCCGTCTCTAGGAGATCCCCAGCCACCAGAACCTGGACAGCAAGCGAGCTTCCATTGCTTTTCACGGATAGAAAATAATCCACTGATAGAGTGGTGAATCACATCTTCACGTGTCCCTTTCTCACCAGCGAGGGACGAGATAAAACTGAAACTATCAACTGCGTCTTCGTCCTTGAATTCATAGCCTATGATCTCAGCTGTTGTAGCAATAAGGTCGGTGATGCAAACGAGATCATAACAGCGAGAGCCGGCTTCCACTTTACCTGGCCAAGTCACAATGAAAGGCACTCGATGCCCACCATCCCAGATATCAGCCTTCATCCCACGTAGCCCGCCACTAGGATCATGCCCAGCCGCAGTTAGAGCTTTCACTCCTGATGTCCCTGGCGATGTGCCATTATCTGAGCTACAGATGATCAAGGTGTTTTCAAACTTACCTGCATCTTTCAATGCCTGAACGACTCTAGCATAGCTATTGTCAGTCTGCATCACGAAGTCAGCATGCTTGTTGATACCGCTTTTACCTAGCCATTCAGCGGACGGAACCACAGGACTGTGAGGAGCATTCCATGGGATATACATGAAAAACGGTTTTTTGCTGTCTTTACGAGCTGCTATGTAGCTCTCTGCAGTCTCTGTTAGCTTGGGCAACATTTCCTCAGCCTCTAGGTTTTGAGTCACTTCCATGTCCTCAATCCATAGATCCATTTGACGAGCATAGTGAAATCCATAGAACTTATCGAACCCAGCATAGTCAATCGGTCCATGAGTGACCTTGGCTCCTTTTTTCACTTTGCCTTTTCCTTGCTTATGCTCACCGTCAAACTTCATGCCTAAGTGCCATTTACCAATCATAACCGTTTCATAGCCCTTAGTCTTGAGCATTTCTGCGATGGTGAGAGTTTCTTTTGCTACCAATGAATCACCTCCAGTCATCACACCTTTTTGCAATTTCGTCCGCCAAGCATAGCGCCCAGTGATCAGTCCATATCGAGTCGGAGTGCAGACAGATGAGCCACTATGAGCATCGGTGAAAATCATTCCTGACTTCGCAATGCTATCTAAGCCTGGGGTTTTAATTTTCCCTTTAGAGTTGAGACATTGGAGTTCTCCGTAGCCCATGTCATCTGCTAAAATAACTACGATGTTTGGCCGCTCTGCAGCTTGGGCGGATCCTATTATTAGACAGGTTGCTGCCATGGTTAGAAATTTTTTCATAAGGTAATAAGGTAGGTTCTATAATTATTTCTTCTTGTTCTTTTTAACAGGAATAGCATCAACATCCAATGTATCTGCCATTTCTTTCTGTAGCTTGAGGAAATCCATCTTGAGCTGAATCCGTAGGTCCTTGAACTCAGGCTTGTCAGCGAGGTCATTCATTTCCTCTGGGTCTTTCACGGTGTTGAATAAGCGCACTTTCTGAGCTTTGGGATACATGATGAGTTTGTAGTCGCCTTTAGCGATCATGCGTTGAGAGTTGATATACTTTCCGTAGATCTCAGAATACTGCACTTTCTTTTCACCACGGATTAGAGGTAATACGCTGTTAAATTCTACGTGAACAGGCTTCTCTACTTTGGCTAATTCCAATGAGGTAGCCATCGCATCTTGCAGATAGATCGGCATCTTGAATTCGCTGCCAGCTTTGATCCCAGGACCTGAGATGAAGAATGGCACCTTCATGCTATGATCATACATACTTTGCTTCCCCACCAATCCATGACAGCCGACAGAAAGCCCATGGTCAGCAGTGAAGATGATGTAAGTATTGTCAGCCTGACCACTCTTTTCTAGTGCTGCGAAAATTCTGCCTATCTGGACATCCATGTGCGTAGCGAGTGCGAAATATTCTTGGCGATGCACCTTCACTGCATACTCAGTGCGTGGTGAGGGCATGAGACGCTCATCACGAAGCCCTTTTGGAGGACAGCCGATCTCTGAATCATATGGGTAGTTCGCTAAGAAATTTTGGGGAATCTTGATGTCCTCTAATGGATACATATCGATGAATTCCTTAGGTGCTTGTCTAGGATCATGGGTGGCATTGAAAGCAATATACATGAAGAATGGCTTAGGATCGTTCTTAGCTTGGCCGATAAAGTCTATAGCTGTATTCGCCTCAACTTCACTCCAGTGTGTGCCACCTTGCCAGAATCCACCTTTAGATTTATCCCATGGCTTCCAGCCCTTTTCGTAGTCTTCTGGACTGAGTGGGCGGTTGTATCCTTCTTTCACTGCTCTAGGCATTCCTGGCCTCACATTTTTTGCATGATTAAAAATCTTCTTAGCATCAGCTCTGACGTGCCACTTGCCTGTCATGTAAGTTGTGTATCCAGCTTTTGACATGAGTTCTGGCCATGTGACTTCATTTTTAATCGCATTCTGGGCACGATTCACAAATGAACCAGACACTAACATCGCTCGACTAGCGGCACAAACAGCACCATTCCAAGCTCCCATATTATAGCTATTACTAAAGTTCGCTCCATTAGCTCGTAGCTTATCCAGGTTTGGAGTTTTGACGCAAGTTCTGCCAGATGAACCAATGGCGTCTAAGCTCATGTCATCCGCAAAGATAAAGAGGATGTTAGGTTTTTCTGTCTTTTCAGCGGCTTGCAGCGATAAGATCGATGCGAATAGAATCAGTAGAGTATGTTTCATAAATTGTTATTTGTTAGATTTTCTCCTCTTTGGAGCAAGGTATTCAGGATGACCTTTTTTATGCGTCTGTGACTTAACGGAAGATATTTTTTCCCAATCTGTAGCTGGGAGACGAGTGTAGGATGGATCATTATCTTGCTTCGGAAGTAAGGGAATCACTGCGATTAACTTGTCGCATTCAGCTTTAAATTTAGGCTTACCGATGAGATTTACTTTTTCATCTAGATCATTGAGCACATCGACCACTTTCACTGGCTTACGGTTGACGTCGATGAAAAGTTTGTAGCGTTCATTTCGGATCACTCGATCACGGAAGTAGTAAACATTTTCTACTCCCTTCTCGGTAAGGCGAGCTGGATGCGAACCCATACCTAGAATCCATGGTCGTTGGTTTTTCTCCTCCGTTCCTAAGAATACTTTTTTAAGAGAAAAGCCATCATAGTCATATCCAGCTTCAGGCTTTCCGCCTGCTAGATCCGTGAAAGTCTGATGCATGTCAGTGAAGTCGACTAAGGCATCACTCTTCTTCCCTGCTGGCACCATCCCTGGGCAGCTGACGATAAATGGCGTATTGACGCCATTCTCAGTCGTCTTGGTTTTCCCCCCTCTTACTTTTCTTCCATTACGAAGATTCGTCATTGCTCCTGATGTGCCATTATCACAGGTCCAAATCACGATGGTGTTGTTACGGATCTTTTCACTTTCTAACTTAGCAATGATCTTCCCTAACAGGTGATCCGTGTATTCCACCATGGCTACGTGCTTCTCATGCTTAGTCTTCGCATTCAGACTGAGTGGTGTGTGAACGAATGGTCCGTGAGTCAGAGCCATAGGATAATAGATGAAAAATGGCTTCTCTTTGTTGTCCGAAATAAAATCTAACACAAAGTCATTATAGACATCAGGCCCAAACTTACCCTTGTAGGTTTTGCTTCCTTGTTTGGTATGAATGTAGGGATCCCAGTAGCGTTGAGTGCTAATATTAGCATGACCTTTCACCTTCGATCCTTCAGCGCCAGTCCACATGCAATAGTCGTCAAAGCCATGCTTCACCATCGCCTCTGGGTGTGTTCGGAAATCATTTAGTTGCCATTTACCAGCTACACCGGTCGTGTAGCCTGCTGCCTTCATACTCCGAGCTATCGATGGATTCTTGCTCCAGTCAAAGTAACCAGCACCCCATCGTGGAGAGTCCCAATGATTCACCCAGCCATTACGGAATGGATATTGGCCAGTCATAAAACATGCACGACTAGGTGTGCACTGAGGCATGGAGTAAGCATTGTTAAACATGGTGCCACTAGCAGCCAAGGAATCAATCTGAGGAGTCTGAATCCCCTCGCCTCCATAACAACTCAACCATTCCTTACCGAGATCATCGATGAGGATGAAAATGATGTTTGGCTTATCAGCAGGCTCTCTTGCCTCTACTACGGCGGCAGAAAACATTAGCAGAATACTGTAAAAGATTGTTTTCATTATAAGTATAAGCGCATCCTATTTGGTTTTTTGGATGCGACTTTGTAAATAAATGATATTTTTTAGGAGCCATTGACAGTTAGCTTATAGATGAGATAATTTCCTCAGCGTGGATACACACACTCCACCGATCGCCATGCATATTAAACATCTAGAATCACTCAAGTTTGGACTCGCGATTGTCATCGCTCTTGTGTTTACGGCGACCTTTACCATGAACTATTTTCATGAAGGCACGTCTCTGAGCAAATATATCACTAAGCAACTAGAGCTAGACCGAGTGAAGGAAGTAGAAGCTGTGGCCTACACAGACATGATGCTCTACGCGGACGAACTCACCCCTGTGTCAGAGGATGTGGACTTGACGGAAAAAGCTGGTAGCGAAGAAGGCTTCCAGCGTTCCCAGCAAATCCGATTTGTGGATAAAAATGTGACACTGGTGCTGATGATAGTGGCTTGGCTCATGCTAATTCCAGCATTGCAGCGAAAGCGGGCGTTATCCTTTATCTATCTACTAATGGGAATGTATCTCGCTCTATTGTCAGTCTGTAAGGGGCTAAATGGAGGCTCAGCGTTCAGTGAATGGGCGGTGCCGGCTCATGCTACGCGTTGGTTGCCCTGTATTGCACTTTGGCTGTGGTTGTATTTGAAACCATCCTCTGCCGAGAATCCATACCGAGTAGTGAAGTGGATGCTCATCGTCTCGGTCTCCATGACATTTGCCACTCACGGAATGGAGGCCATTCAGCTCAACCCAGCATTTCGAGATCTACTCATCGGCGGATTTGAAACTATCTCAGTAACTGTATTTGGGCCAGTCAGTGAGGTGCTCTTAAGATTAATTGGTGTCATGGATGTAGCATTGGCATTGCTAATCATTTTTTTTCAGCGCAAGCTGTGGTTCTTGTGGATGGCTGCATGGGGTGCTCTAACCGCTCTATCTCGGCCGATTGCATTTGGTGATATTCTATGGGAAGATGCATTGCTACGCTCAGGAAATTGCCTAATCCCAGTGATTATCATTTTGTGGATTTATAGAAAGAACACTCAAACAACTAAAGTATAACAAACAATGAAAATTCTAAATACAGCACTAGGGATCGCAGCATATTGCATGCTCAGTATGACCAACTTGTCTGCGACGAGTATGACAGACGATGAAATAACGAAAGCTGATTACAAAAAGCTGATTAAGATGCTCACCCCACTCGCTGGATCGACTCCAGCACAGTGGAGAGTGGTCTGGTCTGGTGATACTACAACTACTGCAACTGTGTCATGGAGCACCGCTGTCTCAGGAAAAAAGCACACACTGCATTATGGAACGAAGCCATTCGGAACAGATGTCGCTAAGTATGAAAATCACCTAGAATGTAAAAAATCTGGCGCTTACTCGATCAATGCCAAGGAAGCGGAGACTACAAAAACAGCTTTTTACCACCATGTCCCGATGACGGGTTTAATGCCGAATACCAAGTATTACTTTGTGATGGAAAGTGATGGGGAATTCTCTCGTCAGCTATATTTCAAGACCTGCCCAAAGGCTGAGAATTTTAAATTACTCGTAGGAGGAGATTCACGATCAGGACTAGCTTCGCGTTGCAGAATGAACCTAAGGTTAGCAAAAGAGCTAAAAGAAAAGCCTGAGATTGTGGCGTTAAATCATGGAGGTGACTATATCGGCTCTGGACACAGCTGGCGCCAATGGAGACAGTGGCTCAGCCATCATGAGTTGACTACTCTTGAGGATGGACGAGTCCTGCCAATAATCCCTACTCGTGGTAATCACGATGGAGGCCCAATATTTTTCGAGGTATTCAACTTAGATAAAATGACTGACAAGCATAGTTTTTGGCACACTATCTCACTCGGAGAAGACGTCCAAATCATCACTTTAGACACGAACTACAGCGCCAAAGGCCCACAGGAAAAGTGGCTAACTAAACAGCTATCTACGATCCGACCTAAAACGACTTGGCTACTCACCAACTACCACCGCCCACTCTACCCAGCGGTAAAAAGCCCAGCTGGTCAAACTGCTGTTTTCGTCCCATTGTTCGAAAAATACAATGTCGATCTAGCTCTAGAATCAGATGGTCACTGTATCAAGCGCACTGTTCCTATTCGTGATGGCAAGAAAGATGCTAGTGGTGTGGTTTACATTGGTGAAGGAGGACTTGGAGTTGGCCAATATAGACCAAAGGAAGACCTCTGGTATCTAAAAAATGGTGGATATGTAAGCCGTGGTCACCACGTCATGCAGCTAAGCTTTAGCAAGGACGCTCTCAACATTGAGACTATCTTAATGAATGGTAAAGTAACCGATACTCACACTCTTAAACCAAGAGCGAAGTAGACAAGAGACTACTCAAAAGTGAGCGTTACTTTATCAAGTATAGGCTTGGCATCATTTTCAGTAGTGTCTGTTAGCTTTAGCTCAAACTGGAAGCCATGACCAGCAGGAAGATTTGAGGTGTCTAGCTGCGCTGGAGTTTTCTTCACCTGCTTGGCGAATCCTGGCTTATGAGCGTAACTCTCTTTCACAGTCTGCCACTCTGACCATTGATCTACCTTCCCGTCATTGTCTGTATCCACACCCGCTCTAGCTTGAACTCCATTCACCCAAGGACCAGGACTTACAAAGTCTTGGTTGAACTGTGTGATCAAATAAAACTGACCTTCAGCAAACGTGATATCTGGGTCAGGGTGACCTTGGCCAATGTTGTCACAAAACGTAAATTTCTTGTCCAAGCTGTCCGATGTGAACCAAGCGCAGCTCATGCCTTTTCTGCCTTTTTTATTAGTGGATGGATCATAGTCAGCAAACAAATAATAGCGCTCCCCAATCGTGATTGCCGCCCAGTCGCCATAGGCATTCTGTTTCGGCAAGTGTTCCTTGTATTTCAAAATACTAGGATTTTGAAAACCATGTCGATACGTTAGAATTTTACCTGTAGGTTTAGTGCGATGATCGATCGCTGGTGCTAATATTTTCCAATCCTTGATCCCATCATCTGAGATCGCATGCCCTGCCAATGGGGAATCCCATGCCTGCTTACTTGCATTAAGAGGAGTCCAATCTTCATAGATGAAATGGAATTTTCCATCCAGTCCACGAATCACGGCATTGTCAGATCCATCCGAAGGATCAGCAAAAACAAGTCCATGATCTTTTCCCATTTTTCCATCCTTGAGATCGCTATCCACGATCAAGTGAGGATCTTGGTCATTAGGGTTATCATAATACAAATAGAACTTACCATCAACATACTCAGCAGTGGTCATCCAACGCGATTTGTAATTAGAAACAGGTCCATGGTGCGTCCACTTTTCCATATCAGTAGAGTGCCAGGCATGGTATCCACCGAGACCTAATTTCTTACCTCCAGAACCATTGGTTTGATTCGGATCTTTGTTAACGAAATTGCCACCTAGCCCTGGAGTATCAGGAGCAGCATTAATCTTAGCGATTGCAGCATCGCCCTCGTTCTTGGTCATCTTCCCCATGTAAACTTTCTCCTCTATCTTCAAACGTCTAACCACTTTCTGATCCACTTGCCCACCGCCATAGCGAGCGAACATCCAGTAATCATCATCACCAATAGAGAGCATTACAGGCGCATCCTGTGCGTTTTTAGGCCCAACATTCGGCACCTTCTTCCAGTTCTGCCAAATCGCCGACTGCTCAATCACCATGGAGCGTAGCTTTTGTTTCGTCGCTAGCTTTTTCAGCTTACTTTTATAAGTTGCTGTCTTACCTTTAGGAGATGCAAAGCCGAGTTTCAGCTCTACTCCTTCATTTTCTGCCTGTTGATTTGTCCATTGTTCCAGAGTATCCACACTCCAGGTTTCCTTAGCTGTCGCGAAAGAAGTTAAACAAAGTGGGATCGTTAAGTAAGCGAGTAATTGTTTCATTACTACTATAAGCGAATGCTAAGATAGTTTTTGGATACCAGCAGTGAAAAAATTACTTAATTATTTTGGGGAAATATCATCAGTGAGGAACTTAGCTTTGAGTAAAGTGACCTCATCAGCACCTAAAAGCTTACTATCAAAGATTATCTGCTTCACTCCACATTTTTTTAAGATTTGGCAGCGAGTATTATTAATATTGTTCACTGAACATCCAGCGATGTTCAATACCTTTACATCGAGACCTCGCAGCTGGAAAAACTCAAAAAACATCGTGTCACTTAAATCTACTTGATTTGCCATGAAGGGAGTCAGGATGTTATAGCTTTGGCCGTAGTGATTACATAAATTACGATACTTGCGCCCACTGAGATCAAGCTTCTCATCTTGAAAGCCAATTAGATTAGAATGCTGAGTGCCGTCCCAGATACGGTTATTCATATTTAGCATGATGGTTGCCAGCTGAGTGTATCCCTCAATGGGAGCATCAGCATCACGGTAGAATCTCATATGCTTCTCATACATACTGAAAATAACATCTGCGTAATTCGCACCCATTTGTGAAAGTATTTTAGCCAATCCATCATCGGTAAGATACTCAGCATCTCCCTTTAACTCCACCCCTTGTTTAGCCAACCTATAGTAGATAGATCGTTTCTTCTTACTACACGCATCTAGGCTAGCCAAGGTCTCATCAAACTCCTGAATCACAAAATGCAGTATTGCCTTACGCCTCCTCAGCGCATCTAGTTCTTTGATCTCTGTCTCTCGTGAAATGGCTTGATCCAAGAGGACTATCTTTCTTTTAGCTGAACTAACATCCTCGGAATGCAACACATCAAAGATTAAACCATCCACATTTTCTCGAAGGGTATTACTCACACCTTTTTCTTGCGCTAGCATTACTAAATTCTGTTCAGCTATACGTTGTGAAGCTTCTGCATTATTACGTTCTCGCTGAATATGGATAAATGAATACGCCAAAATACTAGCAATGGTAAGGAGAGAAAACAGCATCAAGCTCACCATCTTTTTGTGACGTTTAAGCAATAATACGAGCTGAGTCATAGAACTGGCATCCTCAGCGGAAGTAGCGAAACCACCGCTGTATTTATCCAGATCATTTTTAAGGGCAGCTACTGTTTGGTAACGCTCATCAGGATCTACTGCCAGTGCTTTTGACACCAATGCTTCGAGCCCAAGAGGAACCTTATTATTCCCTAACAGTTCATTAAGATTGCGAATTTCACCCTTCTGGGTTCTCTCTAACATTTCATCTACACCTCCACCTTCCACTGGTGATTTACCAGTAAGACAAGCATAGAGAATAGCTCCAAGAGCATACACATCTGACCGCACATCCTTGTTACCATAAGACATTGTTTGCTCTGGAGCCATATAGCCAGGTGTCCCTTTGATCTGTCCTTGCAGGGTTGCATGATTCAGCTCATTGGGATCTAGCTCATCAGGCATAATGAAGTCCTCATCGTCTGTCAGAATTTTAGCCAAGCCCCAGTCCATGACGACTACTTCTCCATATGAACCTACATTGATGTTCTGCGGTTTGATATCGAGGTGAATCACCTGTTTGGAGTGGGCATAGGCGATCGCATCACATACTTTAGAAAAAATCCCTACCAACTTGTCCCTAGTCTCTTTGCACCCAGAAGCTGACTCTTGATAATTTTCCTTCAACACCTCCGCTAAAGTCTTACCTTTCAGAAGCTCCATGGTGAAATAGGGGTTAGCGTCTTCGTCTAAGCCAATCGAATGCACCGTCACAATGTTTGGATGCTGAAGCGATGACGTCAAGCGAGCCTCACGTAAGAAATATTCAACGCCCTCCCTAGTTGCGGTCGATGACATCTTTGCCATTGCCACATAGCGATTCGTCTTTCTTTCCTTAGCCTTATAAACGGCCTTCATCCCCCCCTGCCCTACTTTTTCAGACACTTCGTATTGTTGCTCAATCGTGGTTAACTCCGTCAAAATCGGGAAAGAATAGTTCAGCTCTTGATCGCTCACATCAGACTCAGTCATTCCAAAAAAAGAAGTCAACTGAGGGTCCAAGCGACTATAGAAGGTTTCGTTATTCTCGCTATTTCCCTCTGAGTTCATCATTATTTTTCTATGTTTCTGCAGTGACTTAGGTATCATTTAGAAGCTATTACCGATGGCTGTTTATCAATACTAATGGAACCAACCTACTCAACAAGTTATACTTTGCTGGAACGAGCAAAAAACCAAAACGATAACCAAGCATGGGATCAACTCATCGCTAATTATCGAAAATATATCTATGTCGTGATCCGGTCGATGAATGTTAACAGTAGTGATGCAGATGACATTCTCCAACAAGTTCTCATAGAGCTCTGGAAATACCTTCCTAAATACGAAAACACTGACAAGAAGTCTAAGTTTCGCTACTGGCTAGCTAAGATCACACGCAACCAAGTGATCAGTTTCATTCGCAGAGAGCAATCACACCTTAAAAAATGTGACCATGCTAAACGTGAAGCTCAAGACCTCTATTTAGCATCGATCGAACCTCCAGAGATCGAGCGCATCATCACTCAAGAGTGGCAGGTATTTCTAACTAACTCCGCCATGGAAAAAGTCGAAGTCCATTTCAGCGCCACTGCGTTAAAAGCCTTCGAGCTATTCAGAAATGGCCAGACACCAAACGAAATCGCAGAGCTGTTAGAAGTCAAACCAGACTCAGTCTACAAATATATCAGCCGAATCAAGCTCAAGCTCATCCAAGAAATCGAGCACCTCCAAAAAGAGTTAGACTTCTAACTCTTCATAGAGAAACCTCCATTACTGACTACTTGCATTTATCCGTAGAAACTGGCGATTAATCGCCGCACTAGTAGGCGTTGGATGTCTATAACGTAGTGTCTCTGTTCCATCTGCATTGGATGTTCTATCAGTGAGAATGGCATCAGTCCCCCACCCTGAAAGGTCATCTGATGCCTGCGCATTGACATTACTCGCTATCAGAGCATTACGGGTCAGGGTAATCGTGAGATAAGTTTCACCGTCTGGGTAGGTTGCCATCCCAAGGACTGGAGCAGGTATTAGATTAGGATCTGCATCTGAACTACCAAGTGTCAGCTCAATCAATGCCGAATAGCCATCACCGTCAGCATCCTCTCCTGGATTCACTGGCAGAGCAATCGAGTCATTACTGGCCGGATTTCCATCGTTCATTGTGCTAGGGCGCCACTCCCTAGGGTCACTGAGATCCACTCCGGTTCTAGGATTGATCAGCACTAAACTTGGACCACTGCCATCTGGACTAGTCGGCCAGAACAGATCATCTACGCCGCCCCTATCAGTGCCATCGCTATAGGTAAAGCTCAGTAGAGTAGTGCTCGTAGCAGATACTAGAGTGACCGTTTCGCTAGAGTTTTTCAGACCTCCGGTGAACTCTCCTTGCACTGATGTAGCAGAATGACGCAATGCGAATGCCTCAGCATTTGCCACGATAACGATCCTCTCACCTGGCTGAATGATACTATCTTCTGGGAAAATATAACCAATTCCCTGTGTAAAACTACATCCATCTAGACGCAGTGGGCTTGCTGAAATATTCGCCAATTCTAAGAATTCAAAATCACCATCTACCACATCTGGTATGGAGATCAGTTCAGCACTTGAAGGGTTGTCTGGATGATAATGAAGTTCTGTCACTAGCAGATTCGCTGGCAGAGGATCTACTGGTGGGATGGAAATAATGAAATCCACACTATTCACAGCACTCCAGTTTCCCCCATTGTATAGCCGAGCATTGATCGTAACATCAGAACTCAGTGTGATCTGCGATGCTTGACCAGATTCTACTCCAGTTAAAGTCAGGTCAAAACTAATATCTGAGCTATCGAGTGCGGTTTGGTGTATTTCTACAGCGATCGTATTATTACCAGTTTGGAGTGCACTAACAGGTATACTAAATTGGTTGAAAGCATTCTCATCCGCACCTCCAATAGCAGATGATGCTAGAGTCGTGTATGTTGGGCTTCCACTAGGCATATTGGAACGCGATACTTCCACTCCATTCAGATACACCACCGCCCCATCATCCCGCTTGATCGTGAGACTTAGACTAGTAAACACTGACGCATCCGTGACGTTGAACGATTTACGAAAGTAGGTGGTAACATGCTTATTATTCCCATCACTACCAAATGACACCGTGCTTTCCTCATCGCCATCTCCGTAGCCTAGCTCAGCATCTCCACTAGCCCAGCCACTGTCATCAAAGGCAGTTGCTCTCCATGCCGTGCCTTGGTTACTGCCATCATCGAGATACTTCCACTCACTACCTACCGTGATGAGTGATGAGGTAGTTCCTCCAGACTGATTGATCGCAGTAGCATTTGGATTAATCCCGCCACCTGCTAACCGAGGATCAGTCCCATCCAGAGTATAGTAGATCACACCACTATCTTCCGCGTCTAAGATAACCTTAAAGCCGCTAGGAACAATGCCTCCATTCTGATTGTAGGTAGGAGCATCAAGGGCTGGATACCAACCTTGGTTTTTGAAATCACTTATCTTATCCGAAGTCAGAGAAGGAAACACGTTGTTGATGATGTTCTCTTGGAAATTATTGTATGAAGTTGGAGTGTGCTCACCCCAGCGTGCTGATTCACTCAGAAATGACAGCTTCGTCTCATCATAACGACGCTGTAATCGAGCGGTAGTTTTATCAGGAGTGAAGGCTCCGTTATTGAAAAAGTGTAAATGGATACGATCAGATAGCAGAGCCATGAAGTCTGGGTGAGCCTCTGCGAGAAGTTCTCCAAAGATATTCCCTGGCCCACCAGCATCATTATTTTGACCTATGCCTGAGGTGTTGAAATACCCATCTGCATCGTTGAGATACATTTTCGAGGTCACTCCATTATCAATCGCCTGTAACAAAGTTCTGTATTCATTTTCACATTTACCAGAATTGTAGAGCAACATGAAATCAATGTAGTTTGCTATATCCACTCTAGCCTGCAAATCCGCCCATGGGTTAGCACCCGCTGCTAAATTCTTGATGTGAGTCCAGCCAGCATCAGTTCCATCATACGCTTCACCTGGCGACCAGCCGCCTACGTTGGCATTGCCATTGATCGCATCATAGCTGTCCTTATCATTTCCTAAATACTGTTCTGCGAACGATGCACTCCATCGCTCACGAAGATGATATTGCCCCCAGTAAACTCCATTTCGGATCACATGCACAAACCTCCCATGTGGCGCCACATGACCCATCTCTAGTGTAGAGTCATCTGTAAATCTGTTAGAGAGGTAAGCTCCTCGTAGCGACATATCATGCGAGCCACTACGCAGGTCTAGGTGATCAAAAGTATCTGTCGGTGCTCGGCCATTAGAGAAGCCATCAAAAAGAGCATGTTTCAGCTTACCTGGCCCATATTGCTTGCGGAAGTAGATCCGATAACTCTTCTTGTCAAAATTCGTAAAGTAACCACCAAATCGAGTGATCCCAGCATCGTATTGAAACCCCTTGCTGCCATCTGGATTGATCAGCTCGACAGATGTCATTTTCTCAGAACTATTACTGAGGTTAGCAACATCATCAATATTAATAGAAATTACTGGTAACGCTTTCAGAGAGTCTACCATTTGGCCTGAATAAGTAGGGTCCTGCGTCACGTCCGTATCCATGTTCGATGCGGCAATGATGTCAGCAGCAAATAAGTAAGTATGGGTATCTACATCAGTCGGCTCATAGTCTGTTAGTGATGCGTAAGCTCGCACCACAGTAGTCTCATCAATAAGAATCGGCCCACTGTATGTCATCCCATTTGAAGCCGTAGGAATACTGCCATCAGTCGTGTAGCGAATCGTCGCAGATGGAGTAACACTAGTAATAGTGAGCATAAATGCGGTTTCATAAAAGCCACGGTCATGGCTGAACTTAGTATCTGCCACAAAGCCTATATAGCTCGCAGTTGTATTCTCTGCACCAGGTGTTGGAACTGGGAAATATTCATATTCATCATTACTAGACAGTCCATATGACACATCTTCTCCCAGCTCTGGATACATGGTAGGAGTAGGATAATTTTCAGGAACTTGGCTGATAATCAGAAGGCCAGCGTCATTAGTCAGCGCCACATAGTCCCCCGCTGAACTGAGTTTGAAATCTGTATGTAGTTCACCTACTATTCGATTCTTACCGGATGCAAAAATAACGATATATCCATTTGCAGGAATCATCGTCCCATTAGGAATATCCCAAGTAGTCACAAGCGTAGGATCATCCGTGAGACGGTAATCTCCAGCATCGATAGGATACGGATTAGGATTATACAGCTCGATCCAATCTGACTGCTCTCCATCCATATCTGTAAGCCCATCTTTGTTAGAAGCCACTAGTTCATTGAGCACAGGTGGCAGCGGAGTAGCCCCCACATAGATCGTCAAACTCTGCGTTATACTACCCGCTACATTTGTCGCCGTGAGTGTGTAGGTTGTCGTTACGGTAGGGCTTACAGTAGTATTTCCAGTCGTTGCCACACTACCAACACCTGATGAAATGCTCGCACTGATAGCATCTTCCGTCTCCCAGCTGAGTGTCACGCTCGTGCCAGAGCTCACATTGAGACCGCTTGAAGATGTGTTAGAGCCGTCACTTGCATCAAATTTAATAATCTTAGGAACAGGCTGCCCAAGATCTCTCACCATGATCGCATTGAACTGAGGATGGTCTGCCCCAGCTCCCCCCACAAAGCGGATCGGATGGCTTGTCCCTGTTGCGATAAATTCTCCGATAACATATTCTGAAGGAGGACCACTATCCAGAGTCACTGAATCCGTGCCAGCACCACTATCAAAGGTCTTCTGTCTATTCGACGTAGAAGGTCGAGTATCTGCTATCCACAATTGAACAAGATACTTATTTCCAACAGTCAGCCCACCTATAGAAACCGTCTCTGTCTGAAATGCATAAGTGAAAGTGCCTAGCAAATCTTCATAAGCTTGATCCTCTCCTCGGTTATGAGGGTCGATATTACTAACAGAAAGTCCAAGATCATTACTGTTGGTGAAATTGATCACTTCAACACCTGTATTAATACTTACTAAGCCTCCACTACCTCCTCCATTTTTAGCCTCCAGTAAAACGCCATCTGTATTAAAATCGGTCACCATCCCTGTAATGACCTTTGGATCCTCCCATATAATTTCCGCCGAAGAGCGAAGAGTGATGAGTAAAAATACCAGTAATTGAAGGCTGAAAATGGGAGTAATTCTTTTAAAAGTCATGAGGTCTATGAAATCGTTGCTGGTTAACCTATAACTTGTCATACAGAAAGCAACTCTTATATCATCTAAGTCATTAGACGTTACACACCTAGGATGAATTAAATCCACCGAATGGATTATCAATCAAAGTAAACTTGAATCTACCAGCTCCCCTTCCCTCATTGTTCATACTCCACACTTTACAATTACTGGGGTTTCTGGCATTCCCTCCGCACTATGTCAGAGTTACCAACAGCGTATGAGCCACAGGCAGTAGAGAAACAGTGGTATGAGTCATGGACAGCAAACAATTGCTTCCATGCAGATGAGAATTCTCCAAAAGAAGGCTATTCAATCGTCATCCCACCTCCTAACGTCACAGGCATCCTGCACATTGGCCATGTTTTGAATAATTCTATTCAAGATATCCTAGCACGTAGAGCTCGTCAGCAAGGTAAAGAAGTGCTCTGGCTACCAGGCACCGACCACGCTGGAATCGCTACTCAGACTAAGGTTGAGAAGAAGATCCGTGATGAAGAAGGCACTACTCGTAGAGAGTTAGGTCGTGAAGAATTTCTCAATCGTGTCTACGACTGGAAGGACGAGCACGGCGGCATCATCATCAAACAGCTTAAGCGTCTTGGTTGCTCCTGCGACTGGGATCGTGAGCGCTTCACAATGGATGAAGACTACTCAGCAGCAGTTTCTGAAGTATTCGTAAAGCTCTTCAACGAAGGCATGATCTACCGTGGCAAGAGAATGGTAAACTGGTGCCCTAAGTCACTCACTGCTCTTTCTGATGAGGAAGTCATCGCCAAGCCACAGAACTCCAAGCTCTTCTTCATGAAGTATGAGTTTGTTGACTCACCAGGCGAGTTTTTAGAAATTTCAACAACTAGACCAGAAACACTCATGGGCGACATCGCAGTAGCGGTGAACCCTAAAGACGAGCGCTTCGCTAAACACGTTGGGCGCAAGGTGCGCAGACCATTCCCAGAAGCAGAGATCCCAGTCATCGCAGATGAGCACGTGGATATCGAGTTCGGAACTGGTGCACTAAAAATCACTCCTGCACACGACAAGGCAGACTTCGAGATCGGCCAACGTCATGATCTAGAAATCATCGATGTTCTTCATCCTGACGGCACTGTAAACTGCCCAGAAGTTCCTGAACTAGATAAACTCGATCGTTTCCAAGCAAGACGCAAAGCTGCTGAGATGCTCGAAGAAAAAGGCTTACTCATCAAGGTAGAGCAACACGAGAATAGCGTCGGCTACTCTGAGCGTGCGAATGTTCCAGTAGAGCCACGCATCTCTATGCAGTGGTTCCTCAGATACCCAGCTATCGATCCTGCGACTGACGCAGTAGCGAATGGCGACATTACTGTCAGACCTGAGCGCTGGAAGAAAACCTACGCTCACTGGATGGGAAACCTCCAAGACTGGTGTATCAGTCGTCAGCTCTGGTGGGGACATCAGATCCCTGTCTGGTATCGTAAGGAAAAGGCATTCGAGCTCAAAGAAGCTGAGTCTCTCGACTCAAAAGATCTCTCAGCAGGCGACATCTACGTAGGCACTACCCCTCCAGATGATGGAGAAAACTGGGAACGTGACGAAGACGTGATGGACACATGGTTCAGCTCATGGCTCTGGCCATTTGCAACGATGAATGACGCTACTAAGGAAAAATTCTACCCAACTAGCGATCTCGTGACTGGCCCAGATATTATCTTCTTCTGGGTAGCTCGCATGATCATGGCTGGCTTCAAATTCACTGACCAGCTACCATTCAAAAACGTATTCTTCACTTCTATTGTTAGAGATAGCAAGGGACGCAAGATGTCTAAATCTCTCGGCAACTCACCAGACCCGATCGACCTCATGAACAAGTTCGGCGCTGATGGACTACGTTTTGGACTCATGCGTATCGCTCCTACGGGAACTGATATCAAGTTTGACGAAGACACGATTTCTGAAGGCAGAAACTTTGCCAACAAGCTCTACAATGCTTGCCGTTTCAGACAGATGAACGGCTCAGAAGTTGTTGCTCTCGATTCATTCGATAAGCTAGACCCTCACCACATCGATATTTTAGCAAAGCTCGATCAGCTCGATATCAATCTCGATAAAGCTTACGACAACTATCGCTTCAACGACGTAACAGGACATCTCTACGAGTTCTTCTGGACTGAGTATTGCGACAAGTTCCTCGAAGCGATTAAGTTTGATTTCAAATCCAACGACGAAGCAGCGAAGGCTCGCACCTTGGCTGTTATCGACACAGTGCTTTCCCGCTACCTAGCCCACCTTCACCCGCTCATGCCGCACATCACAGAAGAGCTTTCTGCCAAGATGGGCTACATCGCTAAAGGTGAGTTCGTCATGATGAAGACTATCGACAAGACACCAGTTCTTGCTGAAATGTCTGCTGAAGACAGAGCCAAGTTCTCAGAGCAAGCCGCCGCTATATACAGCGCAGCTGGTAACCTCAGAAACCTCAAGGTGGAATACAACCTAGCCGCAAGCAAGGACGTGAAGTTCGTGCTCAAGGCTAAGAAGGAAGACTGGATTGCAGCTCAGTGCGACACACTCATCACACTAGTAGGAGCCAAAGCAATGGATCTCGATCCTGACTACGACGCACCACAAGGAACTCCTGCTGCGGTGACCGCCATCGGTGAAATCTACATGCCACTCGATGGCCTAGTAGATCTCGATGCTGAAAAAGCACGTCTCGATAAAGAGATCGCTAAGGTTTCACAAGAAGTAGAGCGTGCTGGCAAGAAGCTCGGTAACGAGAAATTCGTAGCCAATGCTAAGCCAGAAGTCGTCCAGAAAGAAAAGGATCGCCTCGCTGAGTGGGAGACAAAATTAGCTCAACTCAAAGAAATGCGCTCAGCTCTTAGCTAAACAAAAAACATTACAGTAGCGACTATCATGCAGTTTTAATGCTTGCCGTGGTAGTCGCTGCAATTTATTTCTTATACTTCCCTGTGATTCCTACGGGAAAAAATTTCCATGAAACGACTCAAAGATATTCCTAATCTCAGCCCTGAAGCCATCGAATTACTCCAATCCGCTGGCTATCTCGATGTGGCTTCTCTCAAGAAACACACACTTGAGGAGATCACAGTAGAAACGAGTAAAACCAACGAGATTTTAGATATCTTTCCAGAGTCCCCTACCGATGAACTCTTGGCAGTATGGCTGGAGCCACTTGGTTTTAAGGCATCACAGCCAGACATAACGCAATCAACGTCCAAGCATGTTATCGCTCCTCAATCATTGCTTTCTGCGTCGTTTGCTATCCCTATTTCTCCAAAGTTTGCTGAAAGCAACAACATCACTGTCGAGAACCTACCTGCAGGCTCAGTGAAATTCATCTCTGAAGGAGAGGCTCTTAAGCACATGAGCGTTGAGGAATTAGAAGCAACTCCAAGCTCTGAATCAGAGCCCGAAAAAGTCCAGATCCAGAATAAGCCTATCGAGCTACTAGAAAACACGACTCGTGTCGAAGTTTCTGCACCTAAAACTAGCTCAAATGACGAAAGAGCTGACAATCTAAAAAGAGCGTCTGAGTCTGCTAAGGCTGAGCTAGACGCGGCTGAAGCAAAAGCAAAAGCGAAACCACAGGTTCATGATCAACCTCACACAGACATCGAGGATCTTTTTTCTGACCCAGTATTCAGTGATAATTCTGAGGGTATCATCAACAAGAGCCGCATCATCGATATGGAAACTTTCCGTAAGGCAGGTAGCAGAATCGAGCCTCTAGTCAGTGCCTCAGCGCATGATCTCACCCGCTCTACTAAGCAGGAAACAAACGAAGGTGTAGATCCTTCATCACGTAGATTCATCAAAGGTGTGCTTCATAGCCGAGCTGGTGATTTCATGGTCAGCACATTCTTCTTTTTACTTTCGATCGCTCTATTCCTCTCAGCATTCGTGCTTACACCACTACTATTCCTCGATAAACATGAATACTGGTGGGCGGCATTTGCTCCCCTTCTCATGGTAGTGGGAATCTTCGTATACTTTGCATTCACCCGTAGAGCGATGTGCCCTATATGCAATCAGAAGCAATATGCCATCAAACGCTGTCTCAAACACCGTAATGCTCACCATTGGGGAATGCTAGGCTACATGCTGCCTACAGCGATCCACGTGGTTCTCTTTAAGTGGTTCCGCTGTATCTTCTGCGGAACATCAGTTCGCCTGAAAGAGTAAATTTCTGTTACTGATTACTAAGCACTGGTAATTTCCACGATATACGTTATTGCTCTGCCCACTAAATAACCAATCTTACTATGCTAGACATCAAAGACATCAGAGAAAACGCAGAAGCCATCAAAGCGAAACTTGCCACACGTGGCGGAGACGCACACACACTTATCGATGAAGTCCTCGCCTCTGATGAATCTCGTAGAAAGATCGAGACTGAGAAACAAAAGCTTCAATCTGAGCGCAAAACTGCTTCTAAAAGCATTGGCGCTCTCATGGCAAAAGGTGAAGACGCTGAGCCAGCAAAGGCAGCAGTCAAAGTGATTGGTGACCAGATCAAAGAGCTCGAAATCGCAGCTGATGAAGCTAGCACACGTCAGGAAAGCTTACTCATGAACATCCCTAACATTCCCCATGCGGAATGCCCAGTGGGTGCTGATGAGAATGATAACCCTGAGGTAAGAATCTGGGGTGATAAGCCAGCAATCGCTGAGCCTAAAGACCACGTCCAGATCGCTGAGCAGCACGGCATCATCGACTTTGAAGCAGCAGCTAAAATCTCTGGTTCAGGCTTCGCTATGTATCGTGGAAAAGGCGCTCGTCTTGAACGTGCGTTGATTAATTTCCTACTAGACCTACAGACTGAGGAACATGGCTACACTGAGGTCAACGTGCCTCACATCATCCGTAGATACTGCATGGAAGGCACTGGCCAGTTACCTAAATTTGAAGACGACATGTATGGCATCGAGGACAACCAAATGTTCCTTGCTCCTACTGCAGAAGTCCCAGTCACCAATCTACTCCGTGACATGATCCTCACTGAAGATGAGCTTCCTGTGAAAATGACTGCACACACACCATGCTTCCGCCGTGAAGCTGGCAGCGCAGGCAGAGACAACAAAGGCATCATCCGCACGCACCAGTTCGATAAAGTAGAGCTCGTCCAAGCTGTCCACCCTGACAACTCAATGCAGGTGCTCGAAGAACTCACTGGTCACGCTGAAGCAGCGCTGCAGAAGCTAGAGCTTCACTACCGCACTATCGAGCTATGCACAGGCGATGTAGGATTCAGCGCTATGAAGACCTACGACATCGAAGTCTGGGCTCCTGGCCAAGGCAAATTCCTCGAAGTCTCAAGCTGCTCAAACTTTGGCGACTACCAAGCCCGCAGAATGAAGCTTCGTTTCAAGAACAGCGATGGCAAAAACCAATTCTGCCACACACTCAACGGCTCAGGCACCGCACTGCCAAGACTCTACGTAGCGATCCTAGAGCAACACCAACAGCCAGATGGAAGCATCAAGATTCCAGCAGCTCTTGTGCCGTATTTCGGCTCAGAAACGATTGGATAATAGCAACCTTCTAAAAAGACAATGAGCTACGAACCCATCATGGATTTCTATTTCTGGGTCGATAAGCTGTGGCTCATTGTTCTCATTGCTCTGGCTATTATCAGCCTAGAGCTTCTAGTAAGAGCGAACAATATAGAGCTCTCAAAGAAGATAGTTTTTTGGCCATGCATGCTTTGCGCATCTCTTTCTGCGATCATTCTATTCGGCCACATCTCAGAGATTTATGTGGCTTACTATTCTGGAGCTAAATATGAATGGGAGGCTTTCAAGCTACGCATGACTGGACCATATTGGTATTTTTACGTGCTAATTATGCTTTCTGTTTTCGCTCCTATGCTATTATTCTTTAGCTACTTTAGAAAATCGGCATCGACTATTTTTATTCTGGCTCTACTTGCTCTAAGCTTCTATCTCTGGGATAATTATTACTTAATATTCGGCTAAGACTCATGATAAAACTCCTCACATTTCTCAGTATCCTTATTATGCTGAACTCATGCTCTACCTATGATGAATATGCTGGAATGGTTAATGTCCAGCACACTGACCCGAACATTCTAGTAGATCTTAAATACAAAGGCTCTGACAACATCACAGGCAAACCACTTTACAAAAAGAACATGCCAGCGCTGCTCAGACAAGCCACCGCAAACCGCCTTGCTGACGCTAACCGTAGAGCAACTGTCTATGGCTACAGAATACTAGTCTGGGACGCCTACCGCCCACAGGAAGCCCAAATAGCACTCTGGGAAGCATCCGGCAAGAAAGCTGGCTACGTTGCCGATCCCTACACCAAACCATCGCTCCACACCAAAGGCGTAGCTGTAGATGTCACCCTCGCCTACCCAGATGGAACAACAGTCGTGATGCCTACTAAATTCGATGACTTTTCTCACAAAGCAGCTCCAAGCACTTTCCAACCAAATCCTCTAGTTAGAAGAAACCTACGTATTCTCCGAGAAGTCATGACTGAATCTGGATTCCAACACATCAAAACAGAATGGTGGCATTTCCTAGATCAGAACTTTGAAAAATACGAAACCATCCCTAAAATAGATTCGTGAGCGAGACATCAACAACTCGAAAAGTAGCGATCATCGGAGCTGGACCAGCAGGTCTCAGAGCCGCAGAAGTCGCTGCGGAAAATGGTGCCTCAGTCACCGTCTTCGATGCCAAACCATCCGCAGGACGTAAATTTCTAGTAGCTGGTAAAAGCGGACTCAACCTGACCAACGATGACGCCTGGCCGATCTTTCTAGATCGCTACACTGGCAACGATCTGCCCACCGAACAATGGAAAAAAATTCTTACAGGATTCGATAACGCCGCCTTAAGAGAATGGGCTGGATCACTAGGGATCGAAACCTACGTTGCTTCTTCCAATAAGGTTTTCCCCGTCAACATGAAGGCCGCTCCCCTACTACGTCGCTTGATAGAGAAGCTCCGCAGACTCGGCGTCAACTTCCAGTTCAAACACCAACTAACTGACCTCAACAGCACTGAAAATGGTGCTTCTGTCTCACTTTTATCAGCAGAAGGCGAATCGACTAAGCACTTTGACTGCATCGTTCTAGCTCTAGGTGGTGGCTCATGGAAATCCACTGGTTCAACTGGCGCTTGGGTAGACATTTTCCAGCGTCACATCATCGGAACTACTCCTCTAAGCGCAGCCAACTGTGGCTGGCACACTGATTGGCATCCGTCTATCCTAGAGAAAGCCGAAGGACTCCCCCTGAAGAACATCGTGGTCAGCGCTGGCGACAGCACTCGACAAGGAGAGCTCGTCATCACCAAATACGGATTAGAAGGTGGCCCAATCTACCGACTAGGTCCTTTCATCAAATCTCTACCCTCACCACAGATAGCCATCGATTTCAAACCTAGCTTCACCGTTGAAAAATTGATTGCTAAAATGGAATCCGCGAAGCGAAACCTACTGAAAGAAGCCAAGATCCGCTGGAAACTCAGCCCCTCAGTCATCGCAATTCTAGAAACTTATCCAGAGTGGACCTCAGTCCCTGAGCTAGCAGCAACAGTGAAACACTGTGTCATCCCGCTAACTCAAACCAGACCTATCGACGAGGCTATTTCCAGCGCAGGCGGAGTCAAATGGAGCGAACTCGATGACAACCTCATGCTAAAGAAACTCCCTAACATCTACTGTGCAGGAGAAATGTTAGACTGGGAAGCTCCCACCGGAGGCTACCTACTCCAAGCCTGCTTCGCCACAGGTAACTGGGTTGGTGAAGCTGCCTCCGTAAAGTTAACGTAAATCGTGCTAGCCAAGACCGCTGATTTTTGAAGAATCATTTTTTAATGAGTGTGATTATTATTGGTATCGATTTAGGAACTACAAATAGCTTGGTCAGTTGTATGCGTAACGGTGTGCCTGAGATTTTCAGCAATGAACTAGGTCAAGACCTTACACCTTCGGTAGTAGCTTTCGCTGAGGACGGCGCCCTCATGGTCGGCCAGCCAGCGAAAGACCGTATTGTCACTCACCCTCATTCAGGAAAAGCATGCTTTAAGCGTGATATGGGAAATAAGGAACCATATTTATTCGATCAAAAGTCGCTCACTCCTGTAGAATGCTCCGCCCTCATTTTAAAGGAAATGAAACGCATTGCAGAACTAAGGTTAGATCAGCCTGTATCAAAAGCTGTGATTTCAGTGCCTGCCTATTTCCGAGATTCACAGCGAAATGCCACCCTAGAAGCCGCAGCTATTGCGGGATTGAAAGTAGAACGTATCATCAATGAACCGACTGCTGCCGCACTCGCTTTTGGCTACAAAAATCCTGAGAAAGAATCTAACGTTCTCGTCTTTGATCTCGGAGGCGGCACCTTTGATATTACCTTGCTTGAGATTTTCGATGGAGTCATCGAGGTAAAGGCCTCAGGTGGAGAAAGCCACCTAGGTGGAGAAGACTACACCTCTGCACTGCTAGATCACCTACTCAAAAAAAATGAATGGGAAATAAACTCAGATGAAGGTAACAGGTGGAGAGAGAAAATTGATTCAGTCAAAGTGGAACTCAGTAAAAACGAGTCTACCACATTGAAAGTTGGCGACCAAGAAGTCGTTATCACTCAAACCGATTTGGCATTAGCAGGAAAGAACCTCAATGCTAGGATGAGACCAATCATCCGCAAGTGCCTAAATGACGCTAGAGTCTCTCCAGATGAAATTGACGATGTATTACTGGTAGGAGGAGCTAGTAGAATGTCGGTGATTTCCGAAATCGTCAGAGCCATTGTGCCCATCGAACCAAACCACACGATCGACCCGGACAGAGCGATTGCATTAGGCGCTAGTATACAAGCGGCTTTATCTGCGCAAGATTCAGCAGTGGATGATATTGTTTTGACCGACGTCAGCCCCCACACACTCGGTGTAGAAGTGGTGCGAGACAGTCCAGATGGCAACCACAAAGAAGGATACTTTGCTCCGGTGATCAACCGAAACTCTACCCTCCCTACTAGTCACAGCGAAATTTTCCACACCATGCACCCTAAACAAGATGTGGTAGATATGAAAATTTATCAAGGTGAGAGCAGACTCATTGCTGACAATCACTTCCTAGGAGAGATCGTCATCAAAGGACTCAGAGAACAACGTGGCCAGAAGAACCCAGGTCAAGTAGATGTCCGATTCACCTACGATATGAACGGTATTCTAGAGGTCGAGATCACTATCTTATCCACTGGTGTAAAACTCAACAAAGTCTTCGAGCAACGCCCTGGCACAATGACTGCAGCGGAAGTGAAGGCAGCTATTAAGCGACTACAGCCATTAAAAATACACCCTCGTGACACACTACCTAACAGAACTAGATTAGAACGAGCAAACCGACTCTATGAAAACCTAAATGCTGAAGAACGTGACGAGCTATCCAGAATCATCAATGAGTTCGAAACGGCTCTAGATCAGCAAAACAGTGAATACATCGAACACATCATTAGTATTCTTGATCAATACCTAAACCGCTACAAAGACCTCATCTAATCATGCCTTGGAACACCCTAGAAATCTCAGATTCAGAAAGTATATCTAAACGTGATGTAAAAAGAGCTTATGCCAAAAAGCTAAAAGTCACACGTCCAGATCGTGACCCTGAGGGCTTTCAAAAACTACGTGAAGCCTATGAAAGCGCTCTAAATATCCTCAGCTATAGAGAATACGATGACGAACACAGCAATGACGAAGGTGATACCGACAACTATACTGAGTCAGAGGAAGATTTTCTAAATATGTCCGAGTCGCAAGTGGAGACTCAGATACTAGAAAAAATCAATAACGCTCAGCCTGAGATCTCACTGATCATTGATGCGATCATACTCGACCTAAAATCTGACAACATCACATCAGCCCAAAGCAATCTTGAGAGATCTGCAGAGTATATTTACACACACCCTGGAGCTATCGATGCATGGTCTCAGAAGATGGTCTATGCCCTTAACTCTTCAGGTATCCTCAAATTAGAATTTAGTGATGAGCTGCTCTGCTACGAAATTCAATCTGATAACAACCATGTAGCGATATCTTGCATTGAGGCTTGGTATCAGGCTCTAAATTTCACTCGGCTCAGGCAACTCAGCCTATACATTACAAATAATCCTGAATCTATAGCTAGCCCACAAGCAGGATTTTTCTGTGAACGCTTGGCCTGTATGATTGCTATCTATGATGTAGATTCAGCAACAAAGCTTTCTCGATTGACTGCCAACCTCATGGAAAGTCAGTCGTATTTCGGAGATCTCGCGAGTGAAGGTAGAATCTATCTAGGGCTGATATTTAAAGGCCTTACCGATGAAGACCGCATATTCTGGCATCGTGCGGTCAATGAGGAAGTCACCGATGAAGAGTGGAATGCTCCAGACATCAACCAGACATTTAAAAACCTTAATGCAAAAGCAAACATCACGATAGAGACTCTGCCCATTGTGCGAAGCTTCGTGCCCGATCAACACCTGCTCAATGTCAGAGTATTGTTCAAAGACAATGCACCTGCGACGACAGTCTCAATGTCTAGCTCGTCCGGCAGAGATTACACTCCTGGTCCATATGAGTCTGGTGATCATCACCAGCCCCATAGATCAAGAAGGCGACGACAACAAGTCACCTACGAGAAAAGCTCAGGAAGTAACTGGCCTATCCTCATAGGAGTATTTGTCTTAATAAAAATATGCGTATTCGCCTCAAAAGATTGCTCTAGCAGCAGCAGCAGCAGTAGTAGCGGCAGTGGTAGTTATTACGATTACGACCAGATTGAGGATCCTATAAGAATCACTGGAGAAGATATCAAACTACCTGAGAGGCTCCAAGAACGCCTCGACAAGTTAAGAAGAGAAAATCAACACCTGGATATCCCACCATACACTCCAACCGAGCCAGTAGAACCTCGATCATTTGATTTGGAATCCATGCCAGAGCTACATCGGCCATAACCAGCCGAGCAGTATTCATCAATACTGCTTGCTGATCATTTCACCTCTAGAATAAGAACTTACTTTTGGCTCTTGATCCATTCTACCAGAGCCTTGATTTCGGCCTCTTTCATGGTCTTGCTGAGGTCAGGCATGATTGGTTGGTAGCCTTTTGGGTGGAATGCTCCAGGATTAGTGATGGCTTGGTGGATGTAGTCTGTGTCTACGGTGATTTGCTTCTCTTTACCTTTGCTGTCGATCACTGTTTGTTTCCTGCCTAGTAGTCCTTTAAACGATGGGCCCACTAGCTTTTTACCATCGAGTGTGTGGCAACTGGCGCACATGTTTCTGTGAAGGACGAGTGATGGGTTTTCCTTCTTGATAGTGACTGCTGATAAGCGAATGTGGTCAGTTGGTGCTTTGGCAATTAGACCTTTTCTCTTAGCTGGAATGTAGTTCATCGTAGTCCAACTCTCTGCGGTGAACAGAGTGTCGTCATTTTCAGAAACGAGTCCTTCATTGAGGATTAGGTGAGCGAGGTATTCAGGCTGAAGATTGTCGACTTCTAGGAAGACTGTCTTACGATCTTTCGATACCGAAGCGGATTTGATAGTGAGCGAGTGTTGATCAATTTTGGGCCCACCGTAGTTGATCGTTGGTTTGTATTTCCATGTATCTAGTCGGTAGTAGTTGGTGTCCCAGCCCTGACCTTTTTTGAGTGGCTTAGTGAATTCGATTTCTAGTCCATTGCTCTGGACTAGCACATTCTTCATTTCGAAGGTTACTTTATCATTCCACTTCATCATGAGTAATCCGTCACGTTTTCCGTGACCCCAGTTACCGCGTGATCCATTGATACCTATAGCGATACTGCCGTCTGGTGCTCGGCGTATTCGGTTGGTGCCACCGCGGAGATTCTGGGCAAAGCGGAAGATGGTGCCCTGATAAGTTCCATTGATCTTATCCAGTGCTAGCCTGCGGAGGCCGCCGTGATGGATATCACCGATGAGGACATCGCCTTTGAATGGGCCTTGCTTGATTTCAAGCATGTCGGTAGGTGAATTTCCAATTTCCACATGAGGCAACCAAGCCACTGGAGGAGTGACCTTTTCTTTAGCTAGTGGGTGGAGAGGTGTGTATTTATGGTTAAAGAATGTATCTTTCTGCATGTGCATTACTTTAGAGCCCGGTAGGTAGTCACCTTGGTTATCTGAGATGAAAACATCACCAGATTCTAACATCCCTATGCCATTGGGTGTTCTGAGTCCTGCGGCGATGACTTCGTATTTACCAGTCTTCGAATCAATCTTGATAAAGGTTCCACGGTCTTTCACTTGAGGTTTGGTAGTCGCTCCACCTTTCTCAATAGCAATGGCTAGAGCTAGGTAGAAATGTCCATCCTTATAGACTGGTCCAAAGCAAAATTCGTGGAAGTTATTACTCACCTCCCAGCTATTACAGATACATTTGTAGTAATCGCAGACACCATCATTGTCTTCATCGATGAGTTGGGTGAACTCTTGTTTTTGCAATATGTAGATCTTGTCATCCACTACTTTGAGACCTAGTGGTTCTTGGATACCAGTGGCAAATTTCTTGATACTCATCTTCGTCTTGTCTTGATAATTTGTAATGAAATACACTGATCCAGTTGGCTCCCATGCTCCCACCACCATGGTGCCGTCACTAAGAAAATCGATGCCGTTAATCTTGAGCTGATCACCATCAGGAGTTTTAATAGAGATGTCTGTAACGTCGATAGATGGATGAATCGATCTGAGACGCTTGAGTCTTCCCGGTCTTGGTGAGAATGGTTGCGGTTTTGGTTTTACCAGAGTGAGAGCGTTAGTGTCTCCTTTGAGGATCACTGCTTGGCAGTCCATGACTGCTCTACCAGGTTTCGAGGTAGCTCCTACGGTGAGAGTGTGTGATCCTTTCTTGAACTGGATTTCACCGAGAGAAACAGGTTGATAAGTTGTCCATGATCCAGTCTCAATGACTTTACCTTTCAAGTGTCGACCAGCAAAGTCCACATAGATTTCGCTACCTGAGAACCCTTCATTAGCCATCATGATGATGACCTCCACTGTGCCCGCGTCTTTAGCCTCTAGGTTCCATATTATTTTAGAATTAATATCTTCCCAAAAGCGGAATCGGCCTTGGTCAAATTTTAATCTAGATGGGTTGATGACTTGATGTTTTTCACCAGCAAGTTTTAACTCACCAGCGTTACTTGTAGCGATTTGAAAAATGAGCGCTATCGATAGAATAAGATATTTCATAGTGATAAAAGATTACTTAGTGAGAGAAATAGAGAGACTAATCGTAGTCGACTTCTTGATGTTAAATGTGCTGAGTATTTTGCCGTTGAGCATCCATTTCTGCTCTGCAGGTTGGTTGAATTGGATAGCCCCCCACTCGTCATGATCACTCAGCGTTATCTTGAAGGATCTTGAGACGATATTGTTTTTAATCATGGGCGTTTCCTCAATCACAGCGAGTTCATGGCCCTGATCATCTAAGTAAGCATAGATGAGTGTCGTTTTCTCCTCATTTAGCTTGTGACCACGGTATTGGAGACGAGGCAGAGAGCTATCACGAACTGCAGATCTGTAGCTGAATAGAGCCGCTTTTTCTGTGACTAAAGTCTCACCAATGGAGAGTGGTTGCTTGCCATGCTGCCCATTGAATACTGGACCTGTTAGATCAATGAGCCTTCCATCTTTGCTCTGCCAAATTTTGATCATCTGACATTTTCCAGTATCGTAGGCTATCGCAGTGGTATCATTGAGTTTTACCACGAGCACACGAGTATTTTTATCTAATACACAGCGAAATGCATTAGGCATATCTTTCCAAGTTAGTTTGGCGTCTAGGCTATGAGATGAGGCACACAACAGTGGTATGGTTAGTAGGAAAGTTAATTTTCGAAAAGTGATCATGCTAGAGATACATATTAAATTCTCAAAGGTAACGCTAATTTATTTTAATAACATTATTTTAGATGTGAACCGTTACCTATTCTCAGAACTGATGTATGCTTGTAACAGTTGATTTTAATGACTGTTGAACCACAACTATAACTTAAAATGAAATTACAAAATACCAATCTAACAGCGGCTCTCGCTATACTGAGCCTTACGGCTTCACTCCCTGCTGCAACTACATTATTAGGCACACATGTGAAAAACACAGATGGCGATGAGACATTTGCTACAGTATTTGGGTCAAGCTTCACGTTCACTTCAGGCAATGTGTATCTCGTGTATGATATGACATTTGATAATGCTACAAATCCTGGAACACTAGACACCACATCCTCTTACGGTGGCTATTCTCATAGCGCTGGTGACTTAATTGGTCAGAATTGGCAACAAAGCACAGTCGGTGCGATCTATTATGGAACGCGTAATGACATCGCTGGAGCTACAATAACATCAGGGACAGCGATTAAGATCGTGGTCAAGTATGAGCTGAATGCAGTAGGACTTGATGGCGACACGATCAAAGTATGGGTTGACCCGACATTAGGAACTGGAACTGAAAGCGCTGCTGATGACGCTGACCCGACTAGAATATGGAATCCAACTACTATTAGTAGCAGTGATATGAGATTCCGTAGAGGTAATAGTTCTGATAACGAGATTACCTTTTCTAATGTGACGATCTACTCAGATGGAGACAGCCCATTCGCAGTAGTTCCTGAACCTAGCTCGACATCATTGCTTGGACTAGGAGCTCTTGCTCTGATACTAAGACGCCGTAAATAGAGTAAATTTAACGATATAGCCCTTGGCTCCTTTTGTGAGTCAGGGGCTTTTTATTTTACAGGGAGGACAGAGTCCCAGGTCAGCCCAACACGGATTTCATCGAAGCGGACTGGAAAATCATTACCAGAGCGCACAGTAATACGGTCAAGGTCTGGAATACCTTGGTAACGTTGTTTCGGTTTAGCAATAGTCTCTAGTTCGCCTAAAACGGGATCACAGTAAATATCCGTAAGACGCCTTGTTCGGTCTATCTTTATGACAAAAAGATGAGGTTTATCATCGTGAGGTATGGCAAAATAATCTTGTTTGTTACCTGCTTTGAAGCGAGATCCATAACCATCAACGGTGGAGAGCTCTCCTACAAATAATTGTTCACTGAATTTGTTTAAATAGAGCAAGAGACCAGAGAAATGACTCTTATTATCTTTGGCTGGTTGCTGCATGAGAAAACTAATATAGATGCTACCCACTTCTGGCAGATCACCCTTATCTATAATCATAGTAGCACCTTCTCCACCATGACCAGTCGTCTCAATACTCCCCTGAGAAGTGATGAGTTGTTTCCCATTCGTCTGGTAATTTAAACCTTGCTCAAGAAATTTGCCAGCACCTTGCCATTCACTCACTTTCCCGAGCCCTAAAAACTTACTAGCATTCCGAAATGATCCTGATTGATAACCAGTAAAACCTTCTTCAAGTCTTAACAGATTGGGTTTAGAATCTGCATTATTAGGCTCTGTATTATAATGGACTTCTATTTCATCTGCCACACCGTCACCATCTGTATCAATTAGATCAGGGTTGATCGGAATATGTAGGCGCTTAGAAAGGTAATCGATCGATACTAAATTACCATCATGTAGAGCTCCTGCCTGTTGATTGCCGATCATATAGGTCTGATCTTCTTTATTGATTGCGCTGGCTTTAACTAGTCCCTCCATAACATGAATCTCAGTTCCTTGATCTCCGCCAGTAGAGGTGACAAATTTCGTTCCTAAATCAATGACCTTACCTTCATTAGTATCAATAGAAAATCCGTGTGCATACTCAGGAGCATATGTTTTTACTCTTCCGTTATAGAGATAAATTTTCTCTGGGCTATCAATGCGTAGTTTAGCTGGTCCATTGATTTCTAATCTGGCTCCACCACGCATGGCTATTCCTATCTCAGCATTCTCTGGAATATTGATCTCTCCCTGTTTAAGTAACTGACCAATCTGCATTCCATTTGCATCCGCTACTTCATTAGTATCAGTGATCGTTGCTATCGTAGCATTCTCACCAGTATATTTACTCTCTGTGTTATGCTGCCCTAAAATATAGGCCAGTCCAAAAACGAGCGCTACACTAGCAACCATAGGTAAAGCAAATGTCTTCCAATACCTTTTCAGTTTAATTGGCTGATTTGAAGCGGTATCGATTTGAACAGGAACATGATGCTGTGAATGAACGCCAGACTCATAGTGCTCGATTTCCAAAGCGGATTCAGTGAGTAAAGCCTCCACATATTCTCGCTGGTTTTCAGGTGAATTATTAAGGAGGTCTTGGAACTCGATCAATTCTTCCTCACTAACATGCTTGTTAGCGATGCGGTCGATCCATTCTTGCCAATTGTGTTTCATAAAGTTGACTGGGTTGTAGTTAGCTTACTGACAAAATATCATTAAGTAACGGTTTAATCAGAGTTATTAGTATCCTTTGGTTCATTTATTTTCTGAGCAATACACTTCTTTAAATTAACCCTAATTCGATAAAGCTTTTGTTTGACTGCTGTGACAGTGGTGGCTTTCTGCAAGGCAACCTTTTCTAGAGGAACTCGCTGCTTGTAACGAAATTGAATGAGCTCCTTAAAATCTGCAGATAATGACTGTATACAGACACGAAGAGCTTTTAATCTAGGTTCCATCGAATCTGATTGCTCTTCTACAATATCCGCCAGCGAATCTAGCAAGCCAGTATCCAATGTGCTCCATTGAATTTTCTTATACCTACTGAGGTAAGAAAGGCACTCAAAGCGTGCAATGGCGAATGCCCAAGCTTTGAAATTAGTGCCTAGCTCAAAGCTTTGACGCTTTCTCAGCAAAATGATATTAACATCCTGAAGCGCATCTCTAGCATCATCAGGATTAAAAATCATGGCCCTGATAAACCCATAAATTTGATTCTGGTGCTCTATCACTAGTTTATCAAAATCAAGATCACGCGGAGGTGGATGATTTTGATCTTTGGAAAACATAGATGGATAGAGCTAGATAGGTTAAGTGTAGAAATAATATATCTGCAGAACCAGTGTCGATACAGCTAATAGAAAGTCAAGTCCAAGAGAAATTCCTGGACTATCAGATCCACGCAGTAAGCATAAATAAACTGAACCTCTCAACACGATTGTCTGAGAGGCTCTGAAAAAGGTTAAATATTGATTAGTCCAGCGAACTTAAATCAATTTCACTCCGCCGCCTTCGAGTAAGACCTTACGCTCTCGGTAGAGCTGGCCTAATGCTTTCTTGTAAGTCTTCTTGCTGACTCCAAACATTGCTTGGATCTCTAGAGCGTCACTCTTATCGCCTACTGAGATGAATCCGCCGCCTTGCTGGAGCTTATCCATGATCTGTTCAGCAAGTGTGCCTACTTTCTCAGCACCTGGCTTTTGTAGAATAATGTCGATCTTGTTATCTTCTCTTGTCCCTAGAACATAGCCTTTGACTTTATCTCCAATGCTCACTGGTTGGAAAATCTGGTCGTGATAAATCATTCCCCAGTGTGTTCCTTCTACGATGACATTGTAGCCAGGAGTAGATCTTCTAACGATGAGTAGGTCGACTTGCTCGTCTTCGAGGAATCGGCGCTCTACTTTATCGAGAAATCTTCCTAGCTTGGTAGTAGCTGCGATACGCCCTGTCTCTTCATCCACATAGGCACGAACCACGAGGCTCACACCTTGGCTTACTCTACGCTTTTGCTCACCGAATGGCAGCATAAGATCTTTAGACAGTCCCCAGTCGAGGAATGCACCCACTTGGTTCACCTGAGTTACATTGAGAAGAGCATACTCATCTACTTGTATCTTAGGTGTCTTAGTGGTCGCTATCAGCCTATCCTCTGAATCCTTGTAAAGGAAGACCTTTAGCCAAGCTCCGAGTTCCTGATCCTTACCGCCTTCGAAAGTTGGTAACAAGATTTCTCCACTTTCGTGGCCATCTAAGTAAACTCCCCTATCTTCTATACGAACTACCTCAAGGGTGTTCCATTTTCCTAAATCTATCATAAAATTATTTTGTCAACCTAGTCCCTCAGCATTGGCGTTTCTGACTGAGAGTCTCCCTCACTTTTCATATCATTCAAAGCCGGCATTCTAGAAAGGGCTTCTGAAATGGTTTGTGGACGCTGTTTCCAGTCTGGATTGATCAAACTATTGAGCCAATTAACGAAGCTCTCTGAAAGCCCATATCTGTATCCTTTGATTGAAGGCAATTCACCTACACGGTGCTTAGCGTAGCTAGTCTCAAGCGACATCCCGTCCATAGGATGCTTGCCAGCTAGCATCGTATAACAGAGCTGACCTAGCATAAACATACTGGTGATAACTCCTTGCGCATTTCCATCGTAAAGCTCAGGTGCTACGAATGCTGGATCATAAAGACCATGACTAACATTAGCATTTTTCCCATACAACAGCTCAGTCAGCTTATTGTAACCAAGATCCATCATAACATAGTGCTTTAAACCATCCACTCTAGGCTGAGCAACCACAGAGGTGGTGCGCAGGTGATAATGATAAAAGCCATGTTGCTGACTATCGTCAATCGCTTCAAGCAATTGAGCTATCATAGTATGAATATGGCGTAGAGAAATGGGACGCTCTGTCTTTTTAGCATGAGAGAGAAGGTCACGCACAGTAGGACCTTTTACCCTGGCTCCTACAATGTAAGGACCAGAATCGTCAAACCCAGCATCTAGTATCGACAGGACATTAGGATGCTCGACCTGAACCATCTTACGAACTAACTCTAAAAAACCATCTCGAAACTCCTGTGTCTGCGGAGCATCTTCAAACCTTCTAAGCGTGACTTGACGCCCCATAAGTGTATCTTGAGCTAGGTAAATGTTACCAGCTCTGCCTTTTCCTAAACTTTTTTCAATAAGGTATCGTTCACTCATGACTATTCTTCGTGGGCTTTTCTTTTAAATAAAATTTCGTGGGCTCCTATGTATCCAGTGTCTACTAGCGCCTTATTCCAAGTCTCAATCATCGTAGGGCTATTAAAAATTAGATACGCTTTAAGAATCCAGATTAAACCTTCTTGTTTATCATTAACATCAAAGGCTTTAAGCGCATTTGCATAATAATAATAAGGATTATCACTCATATAATCATACCGACTCTGCATCTTCTTCAGACGCTCATTATACTTAGGGTCTGTTTTAGCTAGCTTGGTTAAACAAATTAGATACTTGAAATCCAGTAATGGCAATGTCGCATTCGCTCTATTATCGAGCAGGTTATTCATGTGCTCAATGTGCTTTAGAGCCTTTTCATAGCGACCAGCAAAGAAATTAATCTCAACCATGTTCATCAATGAAGGGATATGAATAGGATTCACCTTTAACACCTTCTCATAATACTCGATCGCTCCATCAACATCCTGAATCTGAGCTAAACAAATACCATAGAGCCATGTAAGATCCATGTCTCCCTTAAAAATCAGACGAGCATCATCAATCGCCACCATACTAGTAAAAAACTTACCATCTCTACTCGCTTCTGAGGCCTTTTGCTTCAAATTCAAAAAATTAATCCGTTGATCTTTCTTAAGAGCATCAAACTCTTTAGCGAAATCATCCATCTTCTTTTTCAGAGCAGGATCTTGGGCTTTCACAACACTAGAGAGAGTTAATAAAGCAATGAGGGATACTTTTATATAATGTTTCATAATATTTCTTACGTATGCTGATATAGTTAACTTTCCTATAGTTTTGTCAAGGCTATTGAAACCACCTGCGAGACATAACATTCAGATATATAGCGATCAGAAGCTTGAATAATAGGCTAATTTAGCCGATAAAACGACTAATTTAGAAAAAAAACACAAAACAACTTAATTTTATTTTGACAGATTGCTTGCCTCTGCTAGTTTCCGCCCGCATGTCCAGAGGGATTCCTTTAGACATGTGTCTGATAAAGACTATCACATAGACGCTCCTGTAGCTCAGGGGTAGAGCGCATCCTTGGTAAGGATGAGGTCGGCGGTTCAATTCCGCCCAGGAGCTCCATGACGATAGGATTTAGAAGAAAACAAACAAGATAATCCAGCTTGCGATGCAAAACGTATTCGCTAGCTACTAACAAAGCGCAAAAAAAGAAAAACAAATATTATGGCTAAAGAAGCATTCGAAAGAAACAAGCCGCACGTTAACGTAGGAACAATTGGCCACGTTGACCACGGCAAAACAACTCTCACAGCAGCTATCACAAACACCCTCGCAGAGGTTGGTGGTGCAGTTGCTCAAGCATACGACGAAATCGACGGCGCTCCTGAAGAGCGTGAGCGTGGAATCACAATCTCGACTGCACACGTTGAGTATGAGACTGAGACACGTCACTACGCACACGTTGACTGCCCAGGTCACGCGGATTACGTTAAGAACATGATCACAGGAGCAGCACAAATGGACGGAGCAATCCTCGTTTGTTCAGCAGCTGATGGTCCAATGCCACAGACTCGTGAGCACATCCTACTTGCTCG
>CAKZNV010000224.1 GCA_937132085.1 uncultured Rubritalea sp.
AGCTGCTCTTTAGCGCTCTGGTAGCTAGCTTTCATTGTGCTGAAGTCAGCTAGTATCTGATTCGCATTGTCATTGATAGCAGCGACTCGGCCTTCGAGTGCTAGTGCGCTGGTAGGATCATTTTTAACCGCAGCAAGGTCTCGCTTGAGACGTTCTCTCTCTACTTTCTCTGGATCAGAGTTTCCTTTAAGAGCAAAGGCTACGGCTATGCCGACGAGTAAGATCATGAACAGGACCATGGCCATCATGAGATTCGCATTGCTCTGTGAAGAAGCAGGTGCGGCTGTGTGGATCACTGTTGTTTCCTGCGGAGGTGTGTTCGATGCGGATTCGCTGTTTTTATCTGATTCTGACATAATAGTTCTTTGGTGTGATGTGAATAAAGGCAATTTACTCACTCAGTGCAAGACTCTATCCGCCACATATTGTAAATTATTTACAATTGCAGCATTCGATAGACGGATTATACTTCTGAGATTGCTTGGGTTGATGCTGTGGGTTGGACAGAATTTACATAATGTAACAGAATTTTTGCTGGGGCTTTGGAAACCATACACAGTAACCATTTGACCATAATTCTGTAAATCCTGTTAATTCTGTCAAAAAAACCTCCTACGATTGCTTGGGTTGTTGCTGTGGATGGACAGAATTTACATAATGTAACAGAATTTTTGCTAGAGCTTTCAGACCCGCAGGGGTGACATATAATGCAGCCCATGGTAAGCAGAGCGCAGCCATGGGAGCCATGATCCCAGTTTATACTAGAGGGCTGAAGGCCTGACATATGCTGGATTGTATTTGAGAAGTGCATTACTGCATGTTTCAGGCTTTCAGCCCTCTTTCTCTGTTTGGGAACTTCCTCCTCCTAGGGCTGTGCTGGCGCTTACCCTAGGCTGGATTATCTATCACCCCTAGCGGGGCTGGCATGGCTTTTCTCCTCACTAGCCAAGCACAGTGAAAATCAGTCAAAATCTGTGTAATCAGTAAGTTGACTTATCGCAGCTTAGGTTAATCTACCCTGCTTTAGAAACCATCCTACTAAGCCATGCACAAAAACCATTTGTCCCTAATTCTGTAAATCCTGTTAATTCTGTCAAAAAACTCGGTTTATCCACCTACTATCACTTTCAGTAACTCAGATGGCTCGTCTATTAAATAGCTTGGTTTGGCGTCTGCTAGTGCCGTGTTGGCATTGAAGCCCCATGTCACAGCTGCGATGTCAGTGCCTGCTTTATGACATGACTCGATGTCTCGGACTTCATCCCCCACGTAAATCATACCTGACTTCCCTCTGCCGTCTTTCTCAGATGACTTGATGATGCGCTTGAGACATTTGGATTTGCCAGAAAGTGTCGAGGTGGACTGGATGAAGTCTACACAGTCAGATAGATCGTTCGCTTCTAAGAACAGCTGGACGTTGTCAGAGCTGTTAGAGGTGAGGATTCCTATCTGTTTAACATGTAAACCTAAGCTATGAAGAACTCCATCCATCCCATCGATCAATGGGATACTAGCAAGCTTCTCTCTGATAAGTGCTCTGCCCTTGATCAGAAGCCCAGGTGCTTGGAGCTTGGAGACTCCTAGTATTTTGAGGATGTTGCTGAGCTTTTCCTCTCTGAGGATGGGGATGTCTTCAGGTGTGATCTGCTTGAAGCCTGAGGAGGCTGCGATTTCGTTGTAGGCTATCCTAGCAGACTCCATGGTGTCTGCGATGGTGCCGTCGAAATCAAATATTACAGTGTGGTAGTTTGCCATGTGTGGATCAGCGTAGCACAAGAGTATTCAATGGCAAATTAGGGTTCACGTCTTCTGATAGGTCGGAGAACTCTGAGCGCAGGCATTTTTGCAGCGCCACGTAGCCAATCATTGCCGCATTGTCTGTGCTGAGCACGGGGCTGCTGACCATGAGCTGGATACCATGTTTATCGCAGTCGGTCTGGAATCTCTGCCTGAGAGCGGAGTTACACGAGACGCCACCAGAGAGCGTGATGATTTTGGCTTTTTTAGCGAGCGCTACCTTTAGAGTCTTCACTGCCAACACATCGATGACGGCTTCTTGGAAAGATGCGCAGAGGTCAGGCAATTGTTCAGCGCTGGCCTTTCCGTCTTCTGTGTTGAGCTCGCTGAGTGTGTAGAGGACAGCTGTTTTGAGTCCTGAGAAGGAGAAATTATAATGTGGCTTCTTCATCATAGAGCGAGGAAATGCGTAGGCTTTAGGATCTCCAGTCAGTGCCATTTTCTCAATCTCTGGGCCTCCCGGATAAGGAAGCTGAAGCATTTTCGCCACTTTATCGAATGCCTCGCCCGCGGCATCATCCAGTGTCTTGCCAACGAGTTCGTATTTACCGAATTCCTGCGTATCGAGAATCATGGTGTGACCGCCAGAGACAACTAGTGCGATGTTTGGCTCTATTCCCCTCCCCGACTTGCTTTCTATAAATGCTGACAGCAAGTGGCCTTCCATGTGATTTACCGAGACAAATGGCTTACCGGTAGCGGCAGACATAGCCTTAGCCGCGGTGTGGCCTACTAATAAGGATGAAGCCAGACCAGGCCCAGCAGTTGCGCTGAAGCAGTCGATCTCCGCTAGCGTGATCCCAGCATTTTTAAGAGCCTGTTCTACTAGTGGACGTAATGTGAGTGAGTGATTTCTAGATGCTAGCTCTGGGACGACTCCGCCGTATTCACGGTGGATCTCTATCTGAGAGCTTATTTCTGAACAGAGTATCTCCACCTCGGTGGCATTGCCTCTGAGCACAGCTACTGCGGTCTCATCACAGCTAGATTCTATTGCTAATACAGTCTTTATTGGGTCACTCATGCTTGTAGTTATTGGTAGCACCGTTCTTCTGTGGCTCAAGAATATTGATCTTAAGGGAAGAAATTTTAGCAATTTCTGTATATTGGCTTTGTCATGAGCGTATTAATACCCTAAGGAGTTCTTAATAAACAAGATTGTCACCTACTTAGGAAGTGTGGCCGTAGCGAATGTCTTTGACATTGGAAGCGAGAAGCATGAAGCGAGAAGCTAGTAATACTTCGCCTAACGCTTGCGGTTCCATGCTTCCAGCTCCGTGCTCCTTCGCCATAAGTTAGAGACATTCCAGTAAAATCAATATGCCTGCTAAGAAAACAACTTCTAGAAAAACAGCCACCAAGCGTGCTCGAAAAACTGCCAAAAAGGCAGCTAGAAAGAGACCCGCGGCTAGGAAAAGAGCTAAAAGCAAGAAGAAGCAATCTGGTGTTTTGGCATTTTTCGCTTCGGTCTTCAGCAAGATAGTCTCTCTCTTCACTCTACCCTTCCGTGCTGTAGCTAGTAAGACCCAGCACTGGCCAGCATCGATAAAATGGCTCACTCGTATCACAGTGCCACCTGCGATCATTGGATTCGTCATGTTCCTCATGCTCTGGGCTTTCTATAGTGCCCGCGCTTCTAGTATCTACGATAAAGCTCAGCTGGAGAAAATGCCTGCTAGAACCGTGATCCTAGATCGCAAAGGCAAGGTCATGGGACACATGCATGGTAGTAACCGCTACATGATCAAAATCGAGAATGTGCCGAGACATTTCGTCAATGCCCTGATAGCCAGAGAAGATGCACGCTTCACAACTCATGGTGGTGTGGACTTCAGAGGACTGATGCGAAGTGTGAAAGTGCTCATCACTAAAGGTGATCGCCAAGGTGGATCTACGCTGACCATGCAGCTCGCAGACAATTCATTTAACTACGATGGTAAAAGCATCGATGGCAAATTACTAGAAATGGCACTCGCTCGTAGAATTGAGTCAGACTTTGAGAAAGATGAAATTCTAGAAATGTATATCAACCGCATCTTCTGGGGTGGCTCGATCCATGGAGTAGAATCGGCAGCTCGCACGTATTTTGAGAAGAGTGCTTCTAAACTAACACTCTCAGAATCTGCTATGCTGACGGGTATCATCAGTGCGCCGAACGCATTCTCGCCATTCCGTCATTTTGACAGAGCTATCAAGAAGCGTGACATCACTCTAGCAAGCATGGTGCAATATGGCTTCATCACCCAAGCCGAGGCAGATGCTGCGATGAAAGAACAGATCCACATCCGCCCACCAGAGCGACGCATGATCGCTAAATCCTATGCAATGGCTGCTCTACGTGATGAGCTCGATGTCATTCTAGAGAAACATAATATCAAGATGGGTGGACTCAAAGTGATCACCACTCTGGATCTAGAAATGCAGAACAATGCAGAGAAATTCCTTCAGCGACATTTACGCAGTATTGAAAGTAAATCATCTTACACCAGACTGCATAAAACCCATTCGCAATACAATCAACGCCCCCACAAGAACCGTCCTGCCCCGAACTATGTCCAAGGAGCTCTCGTCTGTCTGGAGAACCACACTGGAGCCGTCATTGCCATCGTAGGTGGTCGTGACCCACGTCACTCAGAATTTAATCGGGCACTGAATGCCAAGCGCCAGATCGGCTCCGTGTTTAAGCCATTTGTCTATCTCTCCGCATTCGATCAAGGCATGAGCCCTAATGACTGGATCAGCGATGAACCTCTGTTTCGTAATGAGATCAAGCATGCCAACAATAACTGGAACCCTCGCAACTCAGATGGAGTCTATCGAAATAGCATCAAAGTCTCTGATGCTCTGGCTAAATCTCGTAATACTTCATCGATCCGCGTAGGAAATATGGCAGGAATCGATAACGTCATCGATACCGCTAAACGAGCAGGATTTAAACAAAAGATCGACCGTGACCCATCCATCTATCTCGGCTCATTCTCAGCGACTCCGATGGAAGTAGCCAAAGCCTACACAGCCTTTCCAAATGACTGCATCGTTTACCGCCCATTCATGATTCAAGAAATTAGGGACAGTGACGACAATGTTGTTTACCGTGGCTCTGGAGTGATATGGTGGGACAATGAAGCGACTAAAAAATCCTGCCGAGAAGTTTCCAGTATCCTACAAGAAGCGACTCGAACAGGCACAGGCAGAACAATGCGTTCAAGCTATGGATTCTCAAAACCTGCAGCTGGCAAAACTGGCACTACCAATGGTTCTAGAGATGGCTGGTTCGCCGGCTATACCACTAAGCTCACCTGCGCAGTCTGGGTAGGAATGGATGACAACAGCACCGTCTATCGTGGAGCTTCCGGCTCTAGTCTAGCTCTGCCAGTCTGGGCTAAATTCATGAAGGCAGCGAACAACAGCTACCCTGCTGGATCATTCGAGAATAGAGCGATCATTATAGCTCCTGCATCCGATCGCAGAACTGCGCCCTCGCCCACTAGCCCTGGACGTGCTATCATCGTAGAATAGTTCCAGTTCCACTACTCATCCATGGCAGCCAAAGCAAAGAAACGATTTTTCAGATTCCCTGAGTGGACTCCTGAGTGGGTAAAGCTGATGTTTCGTGTCGGCTATCGAGTCGGTATCTTGTTCCTCATCCTAGGTCTCCTGCTGTCACTGTTCTACTGGATACTAGCTAGACAGTATGATCTAGATAAAGTGTCCGAGGTCCCCGCTTCCAACATCATTTACTCAGATAACCAAACTGAAATCGCTGAGCTGGCTGGAAATGGACGCAGACTCGTAGAGACAGAGGAAATCAACCAACTCACTATCAATGCGCTGATCGCAAGAGAAGACACAAACTTCTTTGATCACTGGGGAGTCGATCCTCGTGGACTACTCAGAGCTACCTTCAAAAACATCACATCTGGAGATTATAAAGAAGGTGCGTCTACCATCTCCATGCAGCTGACGAAGAATACTTACAATAATAAGTCGAAGTCGATGCACCGTAAATTGTTAGAAATCTTCATCACACTGAGACTCGAGTCTCGCTATGAAAAAGATGAGATCCTCACCCACTATCTGAACCGTATTTACTTCGGCTCTGGCTGCTACGGGATCGAAGAAGCAGCGCAGACTTACTTTGGCGTCACTACCAAAGACCTCACTCTAGCCCAGAGTGCGATGATCGTAGGAATCATTCGTGGACCACACATTTTCTCTCCATTTAATAATCTAGAAAAGGCAATGGCTCAACGTGACCAGGTGCTCGACAGAATGCTCCACCTCAAATCCATCACTGAGGAACAGCATGATAATGCGATGACTGCCGACATTGGACTCATCAAAAAATCTGAGAAAAAGAAGCAGAAGAAATACACCAGCTATAGCGTCCAAGCCATCGAAAGACATCAAGAACAGATCGTCGATGCCACAGAAATCGACCAAGGTGGGCTTAAAATAGAGAGCACGATCGACATCCAATTGTTGGCTAAAGTCAACACCGACCTGAAACGTATTCTACCACAAATCCCAGCTGATTCTAAGACACCTCTACAAGTAGCAGTAGTCGTGTTAGAGAACGAGACCGGTGCAATCAAGGCTATCGTAGGTGGACGTGATCCGGTCAAGTATCCATACAACAGAGCGCTCGATAGCAGCCTAGAGCTAGGTTCAGCATATTATCCATTTCTCTATCTAGCCGCTCTTGAGCGAGGTAAACTCCCTATCAAGAATCAACCTCAAGTCACTGGGCGACAGCTAGACTACAATGACATGCTTGCTTTCTCCAAGAGGTTTGGAGTCTACTCTAATGCCAACGAAGACCCTGCTGAGCTCTACCGAGGAGGAGTTTCCGCAACCCCGCTTGAGCTAGCCACAGCCTATTCGATTATTCGTAATGATGGGAAACGAGCTGAGTCCTACCTCATCGAGTCGATCAAAGATCTTGAAGGCAAAGTTCTCTTCCAGCACCAGCCTTATGACGTCCCAGCAGTAAAACCTGGAACCGCCAGCTCATGCCGAGATCTTCTCCACAAAGCTAAGAGCTACAGTTATAACGACATTGCATACCGCTACAAACATCTGTGGGTCATCTCTAGCTCAGACAAACACACGGCAGTGTTCTGGCTCGGCCACGATCTACCTGCTGACATTCCCAATAAAGAACTACTTGCTGAAGAACTATCTAAAGCAATGCAAGAGTGGGTGAAATAGTAAGCTCTACGCCTTGTTGAACGACGCTTTGACTTGAGCTACATCAGATTCAATCTGTGCTTTGAGCTCTTCGATTCCTGAGAACTTTTGCTCTTTTCTGATGTAGCTGACGAATTCTGCTTCTACATCGATACCGTATATATCGCCTGTGAAATCAAATAAATGAATCTCTAACAGTCGTCTTGCGCCTTCGTGCTCGACTGTCGGACGACGGCCTAGATTACCGATTGCATTGAATGTCTTTCCAGCCCAACGAGGGTCAAGAATCGTAACTTTAAGCGCCCACACACCATCTGGTGGCAGCTGTTCATTATGAACGATTGTATTGGCAGTAGGAAACCCTAATTGACGAGCAAGCTGCTTGCCTTCGATCACAGTGCCCACCACATCGTATGGACGACCTAACATATCCTCAGCAGCACTTAAATTACCATCTCTCACGGCCTGACGAATCCGAGTGCTACTGACTCTCTCGCCAGCCACCATCACAGGTGTGATCGCATAGACGTCAAAACCGAGTTCTCTCCCCCACTCTTTTAGCTTCTGCACATTGCCACCTCTATCTTTGCCGAAAATCCAGTCTTCGCCGACAGAGATCGACCTCAGATCCTTACATGATTTGACCAGGTCAGTGATGAATTTCTTCGCAGTCACGGAAGCAAAATCGAGAGTGAATTCTTGAACACAGAGCACACTAATCCCAACATCGCTGAGTAGCTCTGCCTTGTGCCCTATCGATGCTAAGATCCTTCTCGGTGCACGTTCAGGAGCCAACACACGTATAGGATGTGGCTCAAAGGTAACAACACCAGCTACCCCCATATCAGAACTCTCCTTTTGCGCCGCATTCACCGCCTCTGACATCACTGCCTGATGGCCGACATGGACACCATCGAAGACGCCTAAGGCTAAATGCATGGGCTGATCATAACTAGTCAGACCTTCTACGCTGTGGACAATATTCATTAAGCTAATAGCCATACCAAAGGCACAGGTAAAATCAATATTAAGTCCGCTAAAACTCGCTGAGCATTCAGATAAAATCGGCTACGGTATTTATTAAGCAGCTGTAACATCGCCGCTGCGACCATGAGAACATAGCAGAAAATTCTTTCCAGCTCTGATAAATAATTCGCCATGGTAAAGACAGAAAGCCCTACCAAAATCAGGAGACCTAAGCCGAGCATCGCTTCGTAGCTCTCCTTCTCCTCCTTATCATCAGTGCTACGAGATTTCTCCCAGAGGTCGATCGCTGTGATATTAAGGAAACATAGTAAGCCGAATAATACAGGAAGAATTGGGCTCATGAAAAACACGTTTGCTATAGAGCCAATCGCCATCAAACCAAAGTTAAACAAACCATTCACTAGAGCGGTCAAGAATGGTAAATTCTCTTGGTTGCTCAGGTGATACCAGACATCATTATTAAAGTATTTTGGCAGCACTACAGATTCCACAATAATAGGTGCGGATACTCCGTATGCGAAAATCATTCCAGCCATGAAATTCTTTATATAAGCAATTTCTCCAGAATCAATCTTGCGCACCTGAATATAAAAAAGGACGAGAAGCACACCCACAAGACCTACAGACAATAGAGCCTCAGAAGCGATGTTAAACGCAGTATAAACAGAAGCCGTCACAACTGTAGCGACTAAAACAAGAAGGATCTTCCGATACTTCCAATGAAATTGATGCCTCTCAGTGAGCGAGACATCTTTACCATGGTTGGCTCTGAAACGAACCACATCGAAAATACGGTCTAACACATAAACACACCAGACAGACGCTGCGACCAGCCAATATGCGTAATCTTCCACGTAATCCACACGAAGAGACTTCGCTAGTATCCACATCCAAACCACTGCCACGATAGGTGCATCGAGACTCAGTAAATTAGGATACAACCACCATGGAGAACGTTTATTCATAATTTAAGACTGTCGAAAAACAGCCGCCATAGAGCTTTCTCTATGAATATCTCACTACAAATCTGAAAGGAGAAGTGAACTACTTCTTCTTTTCAGCGTGATCGTGGTCGTGATCATCATGGTCGTGGCTATCGTGACCATGGTCTTCATGGCTGTGATAGAGTTTACTCGTCTCTTTCTCCCAGCTGTGTTTTTCACATGAGAATAATCCGAGTGCGGAGGCTACGATGGCGAAAATGGCTAAAAATCTTTTCATTGCGGGACTAGATGTAGTGAAATATCAGAGAAAATCAAGAGTTCATTACTCCTAAAAACGGATTTATTCTGTGTCTACAGCAGACTCAGGTTCTACTACTTGGTCCAGATCGACCAATACGACTCTAAAACCAAAGTAATTATCTCTAAATTCATTCCCAGTAGGAAATCTACTCCATGAGCTGAGGTTACGTTTTTCAAAGCTTGCCCAGCTGCCACCGCGAGCGACATCATAGGTTAAATCAGGATTATATTCATCAGAAACCCACTCGTAAACATTCCCAGAAACATCATACATGCCCAGCCTGTTAGGAGGGTAAGACCCTACTGGCGAAGTATTTACGAAGCCATCTTTGTAGTTAGGGATAATCTTGTCCTTGCTGACTCCAGAAGCTTTCGCTGCATCAGAGTCTGACAGATTCGCCACCACACTACGCGGAGGAAACTCATTGCCCCAAGGATACATATTGCGCATTGAGCTATCTCTCTGGGCCTTACTGTAGCGAGACACAGGCGTTGCTCCTTCTTCATTTTTGATTCCACAGAAGAGGCTCCATTCTTTATCTGTAGGTAAACGATATTCTACTCTAGGACCGATTCTGCTCTCTGAGCGTTCTTTCTCGGTGAGCCATTGACAATACTTGACCGCATCCGCTTTAGACACCCCTACGACTGGATGATTCGGTCCCTGCTTAAATTGTGGATTTTTAGGCTGTCTATGTCCTGTCGCCTGAGTAAATGCCTGATAATCTTGCACTCTCACTTCCCAGGCTCCAGCCATTTTGCCGCGCTCCAGTGGCACAAAGTCAGCCTTTTGACTATTTGTCCACTTTGTGGAGAAAACCACACTATTGTTCTGCTTAAGTGTTATAGGATAGCGGCGTTTTTCGTTATCAGATAACTCAACTCTTTGACTATGTTTTTTGTAGCCTGCAAGATCTAACACGATCTCTACAGGCTCTGGACGCAACTTCTCAGCAAGCATGGGAGTCACACCTTTAAATTCACCATTCAGATACACCCTAGCGCCAGAAGGAGTGCTTACTAGGTCTAACTGAGCATACGGAATATTCTTCGCAATACAGCGCACAGCGAATTGCTTCTTCAGCTTTTTCTCCTCTATCTTATCAGCAGGGCCAGCCATCAGGCTTTTGTCTAGCTGATAAGTCACATACTGACCTTCTTCTAACAAACCGGTAGATTTGGCCTCTCGCTCCAGCCATGCTGTGTATTGTCTAGCAGTCACTTCAGTCATGAAAACAATCTTCACTGTCTTCCCCTGCTCACTGTAGTCATCTACGACGTAAGGATCTATTTTAGGTTCAGTCACTAAGAACTTCTTAAAATACTTTAACCTAATATAACCTGACTCATGAAAACCTACTCTAGGAGAATAACGTGCGCCCACAGAATCAACCCATTCTTGACCTTCCACTGGAGGTAAAAATGTTTCTAGAGTCACTGGGAAGCTCCAGTGTTCTTCATCTGGCACTACAAATTCTTCAGTCTTAGTGCGGTAACCGTCTTTCTCAAACCGATACAACAAACGAGTCCCTGGTGGATACTCTCGGAATGCAGTCTCAACTCCTTCATCCACTTTGATTCCATTCTCAAAAAATTTAACCCTCAATGGAGTCGTCACAAACTGCACAGCACACATCTCATGCTTATAAGTCACAAGCTCTGGGTCCTGATCTGGGCTAGGAGTATCGATCACTACAGTCTCTGGACCTCTCCATGGCTTAAAGAAAAATGCCATCGCCACCAGACTGATCAGTAAAACTACTAATAAAAAGTTACGTTGTTTTACTCTGTTGCTATCTCTGACTTTCTTGCCTCTTTTAATTTTATCGAGAGCAATACTGAGTTGTTTCGCTGTGTGGATCGTGCGTTTTGTTAGCTTAGGCTCACAGATATTACAGATGATCTGATTCAGTGCTAGCCATTGCTTTCTATTGGTATTGGTAGGTAGTTCATCTGGAAGCTCAGGGAATTGAAGCCTGTCTTTACCGGTCGCCATTTCATAGAGAACCTTACCTAGACTATAAACGTCTGCCTGCCCAGAGCCTGGACCCTCTGGAGGGACGAATCCTTCTGTGCCAACAAAGGTCTGCTGACCACGAGATGCCACTAGCCCTATATCTGCAAGCTTCGCCTTACCATCTACAAAGATCACATTTGCTGGTTTGATATCTCTGTGCGCAAGATCCTTATCATGCAGATGACTCAGAGCATCAGCTAGGCGTTGTCCCGTATCGAGACAAAAGCCTATTTCCAGTGGACGTCCTTCACTACTCTTCAGATCACTACGTAGCGTTCTTGCCTCATATTCTACTGGGTGAATTTCTCTACCCTTTCGAATATCATCACCTAGCTCCATCACATAATAGTAAAATGGACATTCCTCATCATCTCCCCTACCTACGTGGAGAATATTTACCATTCCCGGGTGATCCCTAGAGATTGGCTCAAATTTTAGAATTCCCTCGAACTCTCGTTCAAAGCCACGCTCGTCCTCGAAGTCTTCTCGCCAGACGATCTTTACAGCTCTCAGCGCACCTGTCACGCCTCTGGCCATCCACACTTCCCCATAGGCGCCGCCGCCTATCTTGCGCAGGACCTCATGGTCTGGAATAGTGATTTCTGAACGTGGTGCTGACATTCTATTTACTAGACTTTTCCAACTTAGAAATTTCCTTTTTAAGAACAGATCCTACTCGGTGCTTGGCTAAGTATACCTGCGCCATACTGACACCTAGTAGATCTTGAACCTTCTTCGCATCCCATTGTCTGATCACATAATAATCAAAGATTTGATACTGCTTTGGTGAAACTTGTCCTTTGACCTTATCCAGAGCGGCTTCAGCCATATTCTGCTTCCACTCCACATCCCAGAGACGATCTAGTGTATCACCTTTAGGGTCTTCGACTCGATCAATAATAGCCGTCTTGCGGCCATCATCATCTTCAAATCCTAGCATCGCAGTATCTTTCTTTCTCTTACGAAATTGATCATTGATTCTCCAGCGAGTCATATTCATTAGCCAGGTTTTAAATGAACCCTGCTCTGGATCATACATCTTCTTTTTGCTCTGCTTAGCAATCGATAAAATAGTCTCCTGCACACAGTCAAATGCCTCTTCTGAGCGCAATCCTGACTTTAAAGCCACGGAATAAATAAGTCTCCAGTAAGTCTGATAAAAGTCATCCCAGGTTCGCTGATCTTCCCAATTATCTAGCCTCGCAATCAGGCTCTTCCGGGTCTTTGCAAACCCATGAGAGAGCATCTCCTTTCTCTGTTTTGCGTCATCATCTTTAGGTTGCTCACTCATCTTTTTTAATTATTAACACACCACTACGAGTATGTCCTAGCTAAAAACGTATATTATTGAACACTTCTTACGGAATAATTCCACATTTGTCATATTTATTGCAACGATTCTCGATCAAGTCAGCTAGCTAACTCTTTCTCTTCTCAGCTGCTCCAAGGTCACTATTTTCCCCAGCACTAGCTTAGACATCCACAAACCGACGATTCCACCGCCTAAATGACAAGCATGCGCCACAGTAAAAATGTCGCTCAATTGATATCTCTGCACCCACACTCCAGCACTTTTCAGTAATTCATTGCTCAGTCCCACATCTATTAGAGCTAGCATGAGTGACGCAGACAGTATTCCTATAGCCATATTGATCGCCTTCACAGGAATAGGGAAAAGTTTCGTATAAGGATCCAACATCGCCATCAAAATGAAAAACCCGATTGCGCCACCTGAGGCACCCACTAGTTGTCTATGCTGCACATTGATCAGATCAAATAATAGAAAGAAGACCCCTCCCCCAATGATCGAAAAAACTAAAGTCAAAAACATCTTCTTTTGTCCTAATATCACCATCAATCGACCCCCAATCAGCCAGATCAAAGTAAGATTCATCAGTAGATGCAGCCAGTTCCCATGCAGTAAACTATAGGTGAATAGCTGCCATAACCTAAACTCAGTCATCCCATTTACCGACAGCCCAAACCACTCAGTGTAGAGTGAATGATGCGCTACCATCCCACCTTGTAGTTCGATCACCAGATGAATCGCAATTAACAATACACAAAAGCCAGTAAGAATATCATAGCCAGGGCGATGAATGCTGAACTTCTGCCACCATCGCTGAGGCTTATACTCATCACGATAAGTCACAGGCTCTAGTGGCTTTTGTTCATCCGTCATATATTTACAGACAGAGGAAAATTAAAAATGCTCAAATATTTATCATATTTGAGCATTTAAGGGGGGGATTTATGGGGGGGAATGGGGGGAAATCTTTTTATTACTATTAAAGTCGTTACCTTTTTCTTCTCAGTATGAGGCTAATGGCTCCAAGGCCTAAGAGGCTTGTTGAACTAGGTTCAGGAACAGATTCAAAACTGGCTACTGCGCCTCTATCGATTGCATTGGTAATCAATGACAACCTAGGTTCCTTTTCACCATAATCTTCTGACCTTACATAGCTTGAACGGTCTCCATAGACTACGTTCTCTTTATAATAATCAGCAGTATTTTCGTTCTCATTGATGATCAGAGCTCTGATCGTATCTACTCCTGCATTAATAGCTGCATCACGAGCTGCTTGATCTTCGCTAGTCATGATCACTGGAAACTGATTTTTCCCTTCAAAGATATACTTCTCCGAAAAATCATCTGTCAGTATATCAATCGCTTGGAAGTTACTAGTATAAGCATTACTTCCTAGACTGCCATCTATATCAAAATGATTGGTCGCAAATCCGAGCGCTGAAGATGTGTTAGATAACTCACTACCGATATTAGGCAGAGACAATCCTCTCAGAGTCTCACCGAATGCTTTAGCTGATGTATAGTCATTGATCATAGACCAATCAACGCCAACACTATGCTCACTATCATCAGAGAAAAAAATCATAGACGCTGCAATAGATTGGTTCTGACCAGAAGCTATCGATGTGAGCGCTTCAGAGCTCTCAATAGCGCTCGCATAATTAAGCATTAAGTGATTAAAGTTCTCAGAGCTAACGCTACTAGAGACATCCACAAGGAATAACAACTCTGTATCAACTTCCTGCCTAGACTCAGCTAAAGAGTTGGATGCAAACGCAAGACTTAGTGCACCTACGGTTCCGAATATGTTTTTTAGGGGGGATTTCATATTGACTATTAATTAATAATACAAATTAATCTTCGTCAATTAATTTTTAATATAAGTTAACGAAAAAAAAGCCAATAACTATGGGATAACTATAAAAATAGAGCTTCCCATAACATAAATTTACAAAAATTAAGTTAATTGAACTTGAAAATAGTTAACAAAGGTTAAATAAAAGTCTAAATTCTGAGGTTCTAAGCTTCGAATATGAAATTGCTTAGCCAATAAAACCATATAAAACCTTGCAAGATTTTCTCATCATGCGAAATAAATTCAACGCAAATCCTAACCATGGCTGAAACTAAGAAAAAACAAGATAACTCCCTCACAGATATTCTCATCAATGTGATCATCCCCGTCCTCATTCTCAGCTACATGAGTAAAGATGAAGGTAAATTCTATCACCTAGGACCTGCGCTTGCTATGGGTATTGCTCTGACTCTACCTCTAGGCTTTGGTATTTGGCACTTTATTAAGAAAGGTAAGCTCAACCTCTTTTCTGTGGTCGGCTTAATCGCTATCTTACTCACTGGCCTCATCTCCATCTATCTTTATAACTACGAAGAATCTAGACAACACGTAGGCGTCATCTTCGGAATCAAAGAAGCAATCCAACCACTCATTCTCGGTTCCCTCTTCCTCATCACCCACAAAAAAGCCACTCCTCTCCTCAGAACCTTCCTCTACAATGACGCTCTATTCGACGTTCCGCGTATTGAGAAGACAGTAAAAGAGAAAGACACCAAGCCTGCCTACGAATCACTCCTCTGGAAATGCACGTGGATCATGTTCGGTTCATTCTGCCTCAGTGCAGTCGCTAACTTCTTTGTATCAGTCTTCTTCTTCCAAGACCTACTCCCTGACGCTGATAGTTGGACAGTTCTTTATAATGAAGTCGTAGGTAAAATCACTTGGTGGGGGCTTCTCATCATCGGTGTTCCATTCTTCGTCGTCATGGCAGTCGTCATGATCTCACTGCTCAAAGGTCTGCGTAAGATCACTGGCCTTGAAAACGATGACATCCTCATCCCTCGATAAACGATGCATCCTAATACTCTACTCGCATATCTCATAGCCGGCGCCTCCATCGTAGGCGCTAAGTTCTACGTGGATCACGAGTCTGGGAACAAACAGAATAGTCAGCCATCTGAGCAAGTTTCGCTACTCAAAAAAGAGATCGAAATTCTCCAAGCCGAGAACCAAACCTTGAAGAAAATCCAAGGTATAGGTGCTGAAATAGTGCTGCCGCTAGAAATCTACACCTACGTTGAAGAGAATCTAGGTCACGAGTTCTTCCCACATGTAAAAGCATTCACAGTATCAGAAGACAAGCTCTCCGAGGCTGCTGTCTATCGCTGGATCAATCAGTTCAGTGAAGAAGGCATGGACAAGCGTAACTACGCATTCCAGCTGCTAGGCCTGCTCCCAGTCAATCAAAACTACCCTAGACAACTCGCTCTAGCCGAGTCCAACGGAGCCATAGGCATCTACGATGTAAGTGCTAAGGAATTGCTACTTTCGGAACGCTACGATCCCGAAAACGTGTTCCACCAAGCCAGCGTAATCCGACTCCTCTCCATAGCCCTATTAGAGCAACACTACCCTGCTCAGAAAAATCTAAGCGACGATGCATTCATCGCCAGAGATGCCGTCATCCGAGGCAGAGCCAGCATGGTATCGCATCGATTTCAGAATAACTACGCACGCTCTGGACACATTAAATCTGGCTCAGATGCTGAAAACGCAGAAGCCATCGAGTTATTCAGATCACTTCCAAAAATCGTCCAAGGCATCACCACTTTCCCAGTCAAACACGGCAAAGGCTACGTCGAGCAACTCACCCTAGACAACGACCAAGTCTTCCCACAGCTATTCAAAACCCCTCCACACAGCACAGCTCAGATATTCTCTAACAGCATGCCTCAAGCTACGGCAACTGCTGAAAACTCAGAGCCCACAGAACCAGCACCGCTACTTAAAACCACTCTAGGCCAAGCCATCACCAGCTTCTACATTCAACGCTTAAAACCCGACGAACACCAGCTCCACACTCAGCTACTCAACGACGAACTAACCCTCACGAAAACTCCTGAGATGTTCACAACAAACTGGCTCACCACCTGGAAAGACGAGGCATCAGCCACAGCATTCCACAAACTAGCTACCGAGATCAGCTCAAGCATGGAAATCCCCTGCCAAGCAATCCTCAAAGCAAACTCAGTAACCCTGACCCAATCAGTCACGAAATAACCCAAGCTTCCCAGCATAAAAAAGCTCCAACATACTGGTTCCGTGGAATTCCGTGCCTTCCTCTAGCTAAGCTAGTCCAGCCACTGCGGCGATGATCAAAAACCCCATCAACCCAAGCAAAATTCTGTTAATTCTGCCATCATTCTGAAAATTCTGTATAAAAGAAAATCCTTCCGCTAATTACCGGAAAAGCCCCTCTAATAAATCGATTTTATCCTTAAGAGAATCTCCCTTCTTTTTATCCAGAAATAGATCCATCCCATTTTTCAGTGGATCCATTAAATGATTCATATAACTCACCTTCGGCTTAGATAACAAGCCAGACGTCTCGACAGACAACACTACCTTACCATCTTCGATCAGCGATAAGTTATCATCTATTTTACCAGCAATTTTGCCCAACAAATCAGTCACCTTCTTAGATTTATCAATCAACTCCATCACCTTGCCAGACAGTTTAGTAGCCACGTAGAGCTTCAGCTTAGAATGATGTAATCCAGTTCCCGTATTGAACCAGCTACCTGCGACAGTCTTAGCCTCCCAGTCCCTTACATGCAGAGAGAGATCCTCTAACACCGTCACTTTACCCAGTTTATAGGCTACAGTAATTTTCTGATTATTCTTAATTTCAGCCTTTTCAGGAAGTCGCACTTTATCGATTCCAAACTTAGCTAAGCTATCAGTAACCTTCCACAATTCACTGATCACTGGAATTCGTGTGGTGAAGTAAGAATCCTCCCCCACTAACAAATCTAGCTTCATGTCAGGTTCTAGATCACCACTTTCATCATTGAATATACTAAGCTCAGTCGTCCCTGTGGCTACGATGTGACCGTAATCCAGATTACGATCTAGAGACTTCATATCAAACACCCCACCTAACTGAATCTGGGCATTATTCACCGAATCTAGCTTATCTGGATTCACATTGATATCAGTCACGTTCAGATAAACTCCACTGCCCTTTATCTGTAACTGAGTCTCCTCTACCAATAGCTCAAGATCGACATTCTTAATATCAATGCTCTCGATAGACGTCACAAAATCATCGTTATCCTTAGCGTTAAAAGATTTTCCACTACCATTTTTTTTCTCCTTCGGCGGCTTCGCAAATAACTTCTCAATACTAGACGAACCGTCCTCTAACAATGCCATCTTCAACTGCATTCCATCAATCGTGATATTCTCCACCACAGCTTTCTTAGAAAGTATATCCATCAGCGACACTCGAAAACTCACGGTATCAAGAACCACAGCACCACTATCTAAACTCTCGCGTTCATCATGTGGCACTTTAGTCTCAGCAAGCTCATCTCTGTCAGTGATGATCACATTCTTCAGCTCCACCTTTCCTAGTAGACTTATGGAAAACTCTCCCACCTGAACTCTACTATTAATCGACTTCTCTAGCTTTGCCACTAAGTAATCTTTGGTCAGATACGTTTTAGCGTAAAAGAATACTCCAACCACAATAACGGCAAGGAGTAGGAAGATGCGTAAGAACCATTTTTTCATAGGAGATACGCTAATCGCATAGTTCTGCGATAGCAAATACCAATAGATTGTTGACTTAAATTGTCTACTTTGGTGAGGTCTGGTATGAGCAACTCAATCACCGTCTTCGGACTAGGAATTATCGGTAGTCGCTGTGCTGACAGCCTTTCAAAAGCTGGACATAAAGTCACCACCTGGAACAGAACCCCTAAAGACAGAGCGGATGAAACTACCGATGCTAGCCAAGCTGCTCAAGCATCAGACATACTTTCCTTTTATCTCAAAGACGGCCAAGCATGCCGAGAAGTTCTCAACCAAATCCGCACAAGCCTTCGTCCTGATCACGTGATCATAAATCACTCCACCATCGATCTCGTAACCACTCATTGGCTAGCGACAGAATGCTCAGTTGTAGGTTGCCAATTCATCGACTCCCCATTCACCGGCAGTAAAGTGGCTGCTCAGAACGGTGAACTCGTCTACTACGTCGGCGCTAGCGACATTCTGTTAGAGCAATACCGCAGCGTGCTTGAAGTCACCTCTAAAGAAATCATCCCAGTCGGCAAAGTAGGCAATGCCACCATCATCAAGCTCGTCACTAATCTCATCTCCGCCTCTACTGTGCAGGCACTCAGCGAGTCAATGGCTATCGCCTCAGCACACGGCATCAGCCCAGACAGCCTCATTTCAGCCATCGCTGGAAATGCCTGCGGTTCACCACTCGCGTCCATGAAGATGCCGACTATGAATGAAGGTAATTACGAAACTCACTTCTCACTCGATAACATGCTCAAGGATGCTAACTACGCCATTCAGTTAGCCGATGAAGCCGAGCTAAAAACTCCTGGCATCAGAACCACCGCAGACACCATGCAGAAACTCTGCGACGCAGGATCAGCCGATCTCGACTACTCCGCACTGTTCCAACAATTCACCGACAAACCTCTCTAACTTTTAAAATCATCATGAATCCAGCCCTACCATCCATTTCTCTCAATGCCACTGCCGATCTAAGCGACAGAGCTATTTTCCAAGTCAGCGGCCCTGACGCAGTCCATTATCTCAATGGCCAAGTCAGCCAAGATGTTCGTCTTGCTTCAGACTCAGAGGCGGTCTACTCCATCACTGCTACTTTCAAAGGCAAGCTAGAAGGAGACTTCTACATCCGCAAATTCGAAGGCAATATCCTCATTGACACTGACAGCTCTCAGAGTGAATCACTCTTCATGCGACTCGATAAATACCTCATCGCAGACGATGCTGAAATAATCGATGTAAGTGACCAATACTCCCTAGCATTTTCCACAGGTGTCGTTCCAGCAGCTCTAGCAGACGCACCTCAATGGAAGTCAGTTAGATTCGGAATAGAAGGAGCTGATTACCTTCTCGCTAAAGACACTAAAATAGAGACTACGCATAGCCCAGATGACTGGGAGCAAATCCGCATCATCAACGGAGTCCCAGCATGGAACCATGAACTAGATAGCTCTGTCCTCCCTCCAGAGGCTGGCCTTGACGTCACTGCTGTTTCCTACACAAAAGGCTGCTACACAGGCCAGGAAGTGATCTCTAGAATGAAGTCCTCAGGTAAAACCAACCGCCACCTCATCAAGCTACAGTGTGGAAAAGAGATAGCTGTCCCGACAGAATTCTTTGCAGAGATCGGCGATGCAAAACCAGCTGGAACGATCAATAGCATCACCAAGTCTGATGATCAATGGATAGGCCTAGGCTACAGAACTAGAAAGCACGAAGAGCGCACTGAGTTCCTCACCGCTGACGGTGTAGCAATAAAAGTCTGTTAGATAACTCTGTTAGAGTGAGAGTAGATGTTAAACTTCTGCCCTCTCATAAATGCTACCAATGTCATTTGCGACTCTTCTGCGAATGACACAGCTAGCGATGTAGGCGCAGAAATAGCTGCAACCATAGGAATCCCAGCCATCAAAGCCTTCTGCACTACCTCAAACGAGACTCTGCCTGATAGCTGTAGAAATGTCTGACTAAAATCATGACCATTTTTCATGGCTGCACCGATGACCTTATCGATCGCATTATGCCTCCCCACATCCTCTTTTAATACTAACAGATTTCCATCGTAAGAAAATAATCCAGCAGCATGTAGCCCCCCAGTGGTTTCAAATGTCTCTTGAGCCTCTCGCAATTTATCTGGAGCTTGAAGTAAATCATCCACTCTAACAGAAAGTTCATCCTTTAACTCAGGAGCGTTCTGAAACACTTCATCGATACTCGCTTTACCGCAAATCCCACAGCTACTCGCACTGTAGAGATTACGCTGCAGGCTTGATAGATCCAGCTCTACATCGTCTTTGATAAAGACCAGTGCATGATTCTTTTTTTGCTCAAGATCGATCCGTGAAATAGCATCTAGTGTAGTAATAATTCCCTCAGTCACCAGAAATCCTGCGACCAAATCAGCATCATCACCCACCGTCCGCATTACCACTGCAATAGGCACACCATCGATCGTTATCTGTAGAGGTTCCTCCACAGCCACATCATCTAACAGCTGTGACCGCTCACCTGCGATCACTTTGATTATTTCTACCTGCTCAGATCTTTTCATACTATTGAATATCACCAAGAATTTCTAACTCCGCGGAACCTAAACGCAACACCCCATCCTTGAGAATTCGAGCTCTCAAGCCACCTCTACCTTTCAGAAATTCCTCAGTGCCCTCAGCACATGCTTCGTCCATCCAGAAACACGGTGAGCACTCGCATGAACCAGTTAACTCAATTCCATCAATCGAAAATCGCTTCCCGATCAGCTCGTTCAGATCAATCCCTTTCAGCAAAACATTTCTACGAAACTTACTAGGATCCAGCTCCCCTTTCACCACTTCATTTTTTACTTTTTGGTAAACATCCCAATCAAAAAATGTGATCTGTCCCTTGTAGTCGTCTAAATAATCAAAAAACCTATCGTCCACGACTCCCTTTCCAGCCACTAACTCTATCTCATCTCGCTCAATAATTTCGTATCCCAGAGAAGTTTTCCCATAGCGACCAAAGTAGTTATGCCCTGGTGAAATGTAGATATTTTCTAAAGTGACTTTCATAGGTTTAAGGTAAATAAAGTCTGGCAGAAAACAACTAACAAAGCGACAATCTGATATGGATAGCCTCAAAGGACAACTTGTAGAATTACTACGCAGTAGAGACAAATCAGAGATCGATGATGTCGCTGCAATGCTAACTGAAGCAAATATTGTCCATAAAATTGGCACCGATGGTGCAGTCTTCGACATCACTACCATTGGAGTAGGTAGCGATGTCCAAGCGATTATTAGCGTTCCAGAATTACAATTTGAAGATGCTAGAACATGTTTGGAAAGAAACTATGCTGAAATCCCCCTTCCAGATGACCATTATTTACATGAATTTAGCAATGATGATTTAGCGGATCTCTTAGCCAATGAAAACGACTGGAGCGCTTACGATGTCGTTCACGCTAGAAGAATAGCCAAAGAAAAAAAACTTAATCCTGATGAGATTGTAGACTCAATCAAAATGAATGAAGACATCGCAGCCCACGGAATGCCAGCTCCGAAATGGCAAGTTCGAATCGCTATTATCTGCACCATACTTGGACCATTCATATTTATCATGACAGTGATCGCTTTATGCATCGGAGCATCATTTGCTAGTATGAGAGCAAAACATCCATATCGTAAATATTTTCTCTATGATAAAAGATCTGCCAGATTCGGTATTACCATTGTTTTCATAAACATTCTCATCATTTTGGCCCTAGCACTAGGATTACACGATTACTACGATACATTCATCGACTACTTTTATATCTAACACTAAACAAAAAAATGGCTCCAAGGTAGAACCAAGGAACCATTATTAGATTTGTTTATACGATAAATTTACTTATCAGAAGAAGCCTTCTCATCTGGCTTTTGTCTGCGCTTGAGAGCTTTGAAGGTAAGTTCTTCTGTGTCTTTCTTACGAGTCACTTTCACGTTGTCTCCTTCTTTCACATCACCTCTGAGTAGAGCTTCTGCGAGCGGATCTTCCATGTATCTCTCCACTGCACGGCGCATCGGACGAGCACCATACTTAGGATCGTAGCCTTTCTCAATGAGTAGATCACGAGCTGACTTGTCTAGCTTAAGAGTGATGTTCTTATCTTCGAGTCTCTTGAAGAGCTTAGAGCACTCAAGATCCACGATGACTTCAAGATCCTTCTTCTCAAGCATGTGGAATACTACTAGCTCATCGAGTCTGTTCAAGAATTCTGGTTTGAAATACTTGCTAGACTCTTCCATGATCTTATCTTTCATGCCGCCGTAGTCTGCATCGTCTGCACCCATCGCATTGAAGCCGAGTGATGACTGACGCTTCACTGTAGAAGCACCCACATTAGAAGTGAGGATGATCACTGTGTTTCTGAAATCAATCTTGCGACCAAAACTATCTGTCACCATTCCTTCTTCAAGAATCTGAAGCAATAGGTTCATCACGTCTGGGTGAGCTTTCTCAATCTCATCAAACAAGATCACTGAATATGGACGGCGTCTAACAGCTTCTGAAAGCTGACCACCTTCATCATAACCTACGTATCCCGGAGGCGAACCAATCAGTCTACTTGTAGAGAATTTCTCCATATACTCAGACATATCAATCTGAATCAATGCCTCAGGATCACCGAACATGAAGTCCGCTAAGTTTTTCGCTAGGTAAGTTTTACCCACACCAGTAGGTCCTAAGAATAAGAATGAACCAATCGGGCGACGTGGATCCTTAAGATCTGCACGAGAACGACGTAGCGCCTTACTAATAGCAACCACTGCTTCATCCTGACCGATGACTTGCTCTTTCAGCTCGTCTTCCATGTTCAGCAGCTTGTCTGCCTCCTTCTGCTCCATACGCTGAAGCGGAACACCTGTCCATTTAGAGATAACTGTCATGATGTCGTCTTCAGTGACTGCTATAACATTCTCTTCACTCTCTAGCTTCCAGTTTTCGAGGATCTCTTCGAGCTTCTTCTTAGCCTTCTTCTCATCGTCACGACAAGATGCAGCTTTTTCAAAGTCTTGATCATTGATCGCATTCACCTTGTCTCGGTTGATCTTCTGGATCTCTTTTTCAAGTTCCTTAAGCTCTGGCGGACGAGTCATCTGACTAATGCGAGCTCGTGAGCCAGCTTCATCGAGAACATCGATCGCCTTGTCTGGTAAAAATCTTCCTGTGAGGTAACGAGATGAAAGTTTCACTGATGCAGCGATTGCCGCAGGAGTATATTTCGCCTTGTGGTGAGTCTCATACTTCTCTTGCAGACCTTCGAGAATCTTCACAGTATCTTCCTGTGATGGCTCTTCCACTCTGACCTTCTGGAAACGTCGCTCTAGCGCTGAATCCTTCTCAATCGACTTACGATATTCGTTCAGAGTAGTCGCACCCACACACTGTAGCTCAGATCGGCTCAATGCTGGTTTGATAATGTTAGAAGCATCCATTGCTCCCTCAGCTGAGCCAGCACCTACAATAGTGTGGAGCTCATCGATGAAGAGAATCACGTCTCCTACTTTTCTGATCTCATCCATCACCGCCTTGATACGTTCCTCAAACTGTCCACGATACTTAGTGCCAGCTACCATGAGAGCTAGATCGAGAGTGATGACTTTCTTGCCACGAATCAGCTCAGGAACATTGCCTAGCACGATTTCTTGAGCAAGACCTTCAATGATCGCTGTCTTACCAACACCAGCCTCACCTACGAGCACTGGGTTATTCTTAGTGCGTCGGCACAGGATCTGGATCACTCGCTCAGTCTCAGACTGACGCCCTATCACTGGATCAAGTTTTCCTTCTTCAGCCATCTTTGTTAGATCGCGTCCGAATGCTTTCAGAGCAGGAGTCTTAGTCTTACCTTCCTCTTCAGCTTCTTCTCCATCATCGGAATCAGAATCGCCGTCTTCAAATGCTTCGAAAATATCTTCGTCGTTGTCATCAGGATCGTAGTTAGGATCGATCTCTGCGAGAACTTCCTGACGAGTGCGCTGGATGTCAATATTAAGACTCTGTAGAACTCTCGCAGCTACGCCTTCACCTTCTCTAAGAAGACCTAGAAGTAGATGCTCGGTTCCGACATAAGAATGATTCAGTTGCTTGGCTTCCTTATCAGCAAGACTTAGCACCTTTTTCACACGTGGTGTGTAGGGGATCTGGCTAGAAATACTCTGCTCAGGGCCTGAACCCACTTGCTTTTCTACTTCTACGCGGACTCGCTCTAGCTCTAGTCCCATGCGCTCCAGCACATTGACCGCGACTCCCTGTCCCAGCTTGATCAAGCCGAGAAGCAGGTGTTCAGTGCCTACGTAGTTGTGGTTAAATCGCTCAGCTTCCTTGCGGGCTAGCGCTAATACTTGTTGGGCTCTTGGAGTGAAATTATTCATTCTATTGGTAGCTCGTCTCCAGCATCATTGCCTTCAACTTTATTGTCTAAATTACTAGTAGCAGGTGGATCAAGGTTTTGCAACTGATCACGTATTATTTCTGCACGGATAAGGTCTCTTTTTTCAGGCTCTAACTCTTTTCCCGCATAGAGTTGCAGGTGAGCTGGCTGAATTTCCATCATCAGCGAATCACACTTTTCCATTGTTCCATCAGGGAAATAGCCGAGATCGGCGCCTAATCTTAGCAATGAAATATGTGCAAATGCTTCTTTGGAATCAAATATATGGGCGAATCGAAGCAATCCATACGCTCGGCTAACTTTGTCTGTTAGAGCGTCACGATCTTCCTCCAGCATTTTAAGTCTGGCATTACGCTCATGCGTAGCGACTTGCTTGATCACTCGCTCTAGTCGATCAATAATCACCTCTTCAGATTCACCGAGAGTTGATTGATTAGATATCTGGAACATATGGCCAAGCGACTCAGTCCCCTCACCGAAAAGCCCACGCACCGCCAAGCCGATTTTATTCACCGCCTGTAACACCTGACCTATCTGCTCAGTGATCACGAGAGCAGGCAAATGCAGCATCGCCGACGCACGCATCCCTGTTCCTAAATTCGTAGGGCAAGCTGTCAGATAACCAAGCTTCTCATCAAAGGCGTAACAAAGTTTCGTCTCTAACTCCTGATCCACCTTATTGATCAGCTTATACGCTTCTCTAAGATGCATTCCTGAGCGGATCGATTGGATTCTAAGATGGTCTTCCTCATTGATCATTAGCGAAAGCGATTGCTTCCTGTTCACCACAGCCGCACAGCCTTCGCTGCGTGCAGCTTGTTCACGGCTGATCAAATGACGCTCCACTAAAACCTGCTTTTCGAGCGATGTCAGATTAGACAGTTCTTGAGCAAAGCCTTTATCCATCTGCTTGAGAGCAGTGAGATTCGGGAAAATTGATTCCATCACCTTCTTACGCTCAGCCTTCTTCGCCCAGCCGGGGAATGAGACTCCTTCTAAATTTCGTGCCAGCCTGATACGACTCGTGATTACCACAGCGTTATCTTTGCTTTTGCCTGTCATCCAGTCCGCTGGATGCTTCACTAGTGTTGAGAACCTCATCATCTTAGCTCACCTCCTCAGTTTGTAGTTTCTCCATCTTTACCAACTCATCTCGCAGAGTTGCCGCCTTTTCGTAATTTTCAGACTTCACCGCCTTGTTTAGCGCAGCTTTCAGATTACTGATCTTCTTACGTAGATTCATCGCATCGATCATTCCCGTAGGAACCTTCCCCTTGTGCTCCACTCCACGATGCATATTTTTCAGCATTCTCTGGATATCACTGGTGAATTGAGAATAACAAGAACTGCAACCCAATCGGCCAATCTTGCGTAAATCCTCAAGCGTGAAACCACACTCTGAGCACTCGCTTAGATTCACTGTCGCATCTGCATTACTATCTCCTACCATCTTAGGAGTCTCATCACTGATCAGGAAATCCGCCAGCTTAAAGTCCTCTAATGACGTGATCCCCTGCTCATCGGCACAGGACTCACACATATTCATTTTTTTAGATTTCCCATCGACGATTTGGGTAAAAAAAACATTCGCTTCGCTGTCACAGAATTCGCACTTCATCTCTACAAAAAGACTACACACGGATACCACCTCTTGCGAAGTTTTTTTATCAGAAAAAAGTGATTCTCATAGAGCACTCCATAATGGATAAAAAAACTATTTTTTAACTCTCGAAGAAGTAAGCTTAAAAACATCATCCAATCCTTCGCTTTCAACGACTAATTCGTCCTGTGATATTGAACTCACAGAGTAAGTAACAGGATAGTCATATCCTTTAGCTCTTATTGGAATTTCAGATTTGCGAGATTCGAGTGCAGCAAAGGTCATCAATAATTTAGTGTCACGGATCTCCCAGCGATTTACTCCATCATATTGTAGAGCTACCCTGAGTTCTCCTTGAGTAGCTCCTACAAACTTAAAATCTAGTTCACCTAAATCCTTCTTCCTCCCATCAGGCTCAAAACTAACGGTTCCTGAGCCCCCTACTATAGGACTTTTCTTTCCTTCAGTATTCTCAATTTTAATACTCCAACCACCTATTAAATAAGAATCGTTTAATAAAATGACTGACTCTTGAACCTCTTCAGCTTTCTTTTCGCAGCCAATTAATAGAAAGGCTACAGCGAAAACAGCCCAAGTCGTCAGTATATTTTTCATCAGAATCTAATGATCTAACTTTCCAATGGCCCAGTAATTGGCTCTTGGAGTTTCTTGAGTTTCCCATCAGAGATATCGTAGATCCACGCATGAATGTTGAGTTCTTGGCCTCGCTCCCAAGCATCTTTCACTGGTGGTGATTGGCAGACATTTGCGGCTTGTTCGATGGCGTTGAGTTCACAGAGGCGATCTTCTTTTGCTCTGTCTTCGAGAGAATCCAGCTCTACCTTATGAAGACCGATCACATCTTTCACATGCTGAAGCCAACTATCTACAATGCCGAATCTGTCACCAGACAGCGCACCCTGCACACCTCCACAGAGATAATGTCCACACACAATGATGTGCTTCACCTTAAGATATTCTACAGCGTAATGAATCACTGAGAGAGAGTTGAAATCAGCATGCACCACCATGTTCGCCACGTTTCTATGCACAAAGACATCACCTGGAAGTAGCCCCATTAGCTGGTTCGCAGGCACTCTACTATCTGAACAACCAATCCAGAGATATTCTGGAGTTTGCTGCTCTGAAAGTCTTTCGAAAAATTTATCATCCTCTGCTGTCACAGAGTTTACCCAGTCTACGTTCTTTTCAAATATGTTATCTAGTTGGCTCATTGAGAGATTTTATACAACAGACTAGTTAGGCTTGGCAATTGAGATTTTTAGTGAAGTATACCGACCGCATCCAAATGACCATTTTCAAAGAAAGCAAAACCATCCTATTTCTATCCATCCCTCTGATTATTGGTCAGTTAGGTCAGATGCTACTTGGTTTAGTGGATTCTGTCATGATTGCTCGTGTTGGCGTCACTGAGCTAGCTGCACTCACCTTGGCCAACAGCATTTTCTTTGTTCCTTTCGTATTCGGTATGGGAATCCTCACCTGCATCTCTGTCCGCACCTCCACCGCCAGAGGCAGAAATGACACTACAGGAGCCAGATCAGTCTGTAGAAATGGCGTCTATATTGGCCTCATCTTAGGAATTATTATTTTCACCCTAGCCATGCTCAGCAGCGACTTACTAGAGTTCCTAAAACAAGATCCTGATGTAGTAAGAAAATCTCGCACCTTTTATATCATCCTTATGGCATCACTCATCCCCGGATTAGTCGCAGTTGCTCTAAAGAACCATGCCGATGCTCTCAGCCGTATCTGGACTGCCTTCTGGATTAGTATGGCTGGTGTATTACTCAATGTATTGCTCAACTGGGTATTCATCTTTGGCAATCTCGGAGCCCCTGCTCTGGGACTAGAAGGAGCCGGCGTAGCCACTCTGATAGCTCGCTGCGCTACTGTCATCGCTATGCTGGTATGGTTTAAGATCGACACCTCGCTACTCGACTGGACCCCTCACAAATGGCTACGAAAGCTCGACCTAACAGAAACTAAAAAGCTCATCAAGCTGGGTCTACCATCTGGACTTCAATCCACTACTGAGGTCGGTGCCTTTGTTGCTACTGGACTACTTATCGGACGATTTGGAGCAGAAGCCCTAGCCGCTCAAAATGTAGCACTCACATTCGCAGGACTAGCCTTCATGATTCCACTCGGACTATCTATCGCTCTGACGATCAGAGTGGGCGAGCGCATCGGACTAGGTCAGCATAATAAGCTTAAAACCACCTTTATATCAGGCTGGCTCATCACCCTAGTATTCTCCTGCGTCACTGCGGCTATTCTCCTTACCTTCCGCCATGAGCTAGCCTCGAGCTTTGTCAAAGACGCACCAGTTGTGATCTCGCTCGCAACTAGTTTCCTCGTGGTAGCCGGAATTTTCCAGCTAGTAGACTGCCAACAAGTAGCCTCTATAGGAATGCTCCGAGGGCTAGAGGACACCACAATCCCAGCATGGATGTGTCTTTTCTCCTACTGGGTCATCGGTATCCCTACTGGCTACTACTTCGCCTTCCACAGAGGCATGGGACCAGTAGCCATCTGGTGGGGACTAGCACTAGGCCTAACAGTCGCCGCTATCCTCCTAGGCATTAGACTCTGGAAAAGCTTGAAACATGAAGCTAGAGTATAGAAACGCATTAGCCTGTTTCATCCTGCTAAGAAAACAGTTTAAAATCAGTGTAATCAGTGGCTTATAACCGCAGAAATATTTGATTCCCGACCTACCCAAAACCATAGTTATGAAACAGATAACATCAATTTCCAGCCATAGCTAAGTTTATTAACCACTGATTTAAGACTGACCTACTTGATGCCAATCTCCGTTCATTCGGCTCTGGAGAAGTTTGAAACATGAAACTAGAGCAGGATGAAACGCATTAACCTGTTTCATCCTGCTGAGAAAACAGTTTAAAATCAGTGTAATCAGTGGCTTCTTACCGCAGAAACATTTGACTCCTTATCTACCTAAAACCATAGTTGTTAATTAGATCACATCAATTTCCAGCCATAGTTAAGTTTATTAACCACTGATTTAAAACTGATTTCAGACTGATTTAAAACTGACCAGCTTGATGAAACGGTAAGAAGCAGGCGTAGAAATTTAGAATAAAAAAGGGAGCCGTAATTAAACAGCTCCCTTAAATCTAAAAGTTATTCTTACACTAGTAAGTCCGCTACAGCGACCTTCTCCATCTGGAGTTCAGCTACTGAAGCATCGATCTTACCTTGAGAGAATGCATCTACCTCGACGCCTTCTACCACTTCCCAAGTTTTACCATCAGTAGTGCGGATAGGCATAGATGCGATGAGTCCTGCTTCGATTCCATACTCACCAGATGAGCAAACTGCCACGCTTGTCCAATCACCATCAGGTGTAGGAGTCGTGAGGCTGCGCACTGTATCCACTACGCCATTTGCTGCTGATGCTGCTGAAGATGTTCCTCTAGCCTGAATAATTGCCGCACCACGTTGCTGCACATTCTTGATGAACTCTCCCTGAAGCCACTCTGTGTCAGAAATCGCATCCGTAACAGGCGCTCCGTTGATCTTAGCATTAGTGTAGTCAGGATATTGAGTCGCTGAGTGATTTCCCCAGATGCAGAGATTCGTCACCGCATTCTGGTGAACACCTGCCTTCTGAGCAAGCTGTGATTTAGCACGGTTCTCATCCAGTCTTGTCATGGCGAAAAATTGGTTATTAGGCACGCCCTTCGCAGCATTCATCGCAATAAGGCAATTCGTATTACATGGGTTACCTACTACGAGAGTGCGGACATCGCTCGCTGCATTCGCTGCGATTGCTTGGCCTTGACCAGTGAAGATCTTACCATTGATACCGAGCAGATCATTACGCTCCATACCAGGACCACGTGGCACTGAACCTACAAGTAGCGCCCAGTTAGCACCTTTGAAGCCTTCAGCTAGGTCGCTAGTAGCTACCGTTGAATTGAGTAGAGGAAACGCACAGTCATCAAGCTCCATCACCACACCAGCAAGAGCTTTCATACCTGGCTCAATCTCGATAAGTCTTAGGTTTACAGGTTGCTCTGGGCCAAACATAGCACCAGAAGCAATACGGAATAGCAGCGCATAACCAATTTGGCCAGCAGCTCCAGTAACAGAAACAGTAATAGGATCTTTCATAATGAAAACATTTACTAAAGAGTCTCCCCCATCAGGTCAACTTCAAAGCTGAGAAGGTTTTCAATCTGACAAAATCATCACTAAATATCATCAGTAATTGAAGACCTCATCATTCTCGAAAAGTAGAAACTACAAAGCACTTCCAGTCACCTGCCATTTCAAGAGTAGAACAGTGAAGATAACTCCCATCACTAAGCCAAACACAGCTCTTCCCATTCCGTGTTTTTTATTCTCCGTTTTTTGAGATTTATTAATATCCATCATCGCGATGATAGAGAAAATAATAGCTAGTGGAGCAATAACTAAAGTAGGGCTAAGTAGACCAAGATAGCCAGCAGCAATCGCCCATCCTGAACGTCCTACAGGTAAAAGAACTCTCATTCCAGCCTGATCACCCAGTTTTTGTGGCTGAGGTGCATACTGTGCCTGAGCATATTGCTGTTGTTGCTGTTGAGCGTTAGTATTTGGCGCTTGAAATGGATTCGCTGGATCTGGCTGCACTGGGGCTGGCTGAGGTATATTTGTCTCTGACATAGCAAAAGATAATCGAAATTTTGAGACGATGACAACCCATTTAAAGTGTTAAGTTAGGACGGCATTCCATAAATCCGCACATTAATACTACTTTTTACTGTAAAACCTTGTCAGTTTAGGGTTATTTCCTCCTCACAGCATTATGTCTATTGAGCTTACCAGAAACTTCTCCATCATCGCCCACATCGACCACGGTAAAACCACACTATCTGACCGACTCCTAGAGTTTACTCAGACAGTGGCAGAGCGTGATTCCCAGGACCAGCTACTCGATGCTATGGACCTAGAGCGAGAGCGTGGCATCACGATCAAATCTCACCCAGTCACCATGTTTTACAATGCGAAGGATGGTAAAAAGTATCAGCTTAACTTCCTAGACACTCCGGGTCACGTGGATTTCTCCTATGAGGTCTCTCGTTCTCTCGCTGCTTGTGAAGGCGCTATTCTTATTGTAGATGCAGCTCAGGGTGTGGAAGCTCAGACTCTGGCGAACTTGCATCTAGCGAATGAGCAAGAACTCACCATCGTTCCTGTCATCAACAAAATCGACCTTCCTTCCGCTGACCTACCTAAGGTGCACAAGCAACTTGAAGACATCGTCTGCATTCCGTCTGAAGATGCGATCCCAGCGTCAGCTAAGAACGGCATTGGTATTGAAGACATTTTAGAAGCAATCGTAGAGCGTGTGCCACCACCAACCGCAGATGATGACGGCCTACTCCGAGCTTCAGTGTTCGACTCTATTTATGATGCCTACCGTGGAGTAGTCTCCTATGTGCGTATCATGAGTGGTGAGATCCAAAAAGGAACTCGCATCAAACTTTTCAATACTCCTAGAACCTACGAGGTGAAGGAAGTCGGTGTTTTCACCCCTAAAATGACCAAGCGTGATAAGCTCATGCCTGGTGACGTGGGCTACGTGATCGCTAACATGAAGTCCTCAGCTGAGGTCAAAATTGGTGACACTATTACCAACAACGCCCACCCTTGTGCTGAAGCTCTCCCAGGATACAAAGAAATCCAGCCAATGGTATTCTCAGGAATTTATCCAGTGGACACATCAGATTTTGAGGCTCTCAAGCTCGCTATGGGCAAGCTCCAGATCAACGATGCGGCATTCACTTGGCAGGCAGAATCATCCGTAGCTCTCGGCTTCGGTTTCCGCTGTGGATTCCTCGGTCTATTGCACATGGAGATCATTCAAGAACGTCTGCGCCGAGAGTTCGGAATGGATATTATTTCCACCTATCCATCAGTAATTTACGAAGTAACCAAGAATAATGGTGAAGAACTCATCGTGGACAATCCATGTATGCTTCCCGACACTCAGGTCATCCAGGAGATCCGCGAGCCATTGGTGCGTGTGTTCCTAATGACACCATCAGACTACATTGGCGACATGATGAAGCTCGTCATGGAGAAACGTGGAGTGATGGAGAATACCGAGACCATTGATGATCTCCGCGTGATGCTTACCTGCACATTGCCACTTGCTGAAATTCTAGTCGACTTCAATGATAAGCTTAAATCCATGACTAAGGGCTATGGCTCTATGGATTATGAGCATGCTGGATACCGTGCAGAGAAGATGGTCAAGATGGACATCATGATCGCTGGTGAGCCAGTGGATGCATTCTCAAGTATCGTCCACAGAGATAAGGCTGAATTCTACGGTCGCCACCTCTGTAAGAAACTCAAGGAAGTCATCCCTAAGCAGCTCTTCGTAGTCGCTATTCAGGCAGCTATCGGCGGTAAAATCATCGCTCGTGAATCCATCTCAGCCATGAGTAAGAACGTTACAGCCAAGTGTTACGGTGGTGATATTTCACGTAAGCGTAAACTTCTCGAGAAGCAGAAAAAAGGTAAGGCGAAGATGAAAGCAATCGGTAAAGTAAATATTCCACAAGACGCATTCATCAGAGTTCTTAAGAACGACTAATACATTTCCAACCGAATATGGCAAAAGGCTACGATACTAACCAACAGCGTAAAGAGGCTCTCTCTTTATTAGGCAAAGATCTAGCCCGCAGAGCGAAGTCTAAGTGTGAACTCACAGGTGAATCTGGAGTCTCTCTGACTACTTACGAAGTCCCTCCAGTTCCCTCTGAGCCAGATTTTGAGCGCTGCGTCATGCTTTCATCAACAGTGATTGAAGCATTAGAGAACCCTAAAAAAATAGTCGCTTCCGAGTGGCGTATTCTCGGTGAACAGATCTGGAGTGACATCGTCCCTGTGCAGATCATCGCAGTGCGCATGCTCAGCTACATCGCTAAATCTGAACACTGGGCTCAAGAAATGCTTGATAATGCCTACCTAGATGATGCTATAGTCGAGCAGGCAAACCTTTCGCCACTTGCTTAAATAACCAGCCTGCATGTGAGCAGAACATTAATAACAATCAAATGAAAAGCCCAGTTCAACCAGAAGTAGTCCTCGTAGAGTCTGAGCTAGATATCGGACTCACGAGCTGGCGCTGTCCAGTATCCGGCGGTCATTGGATTCCTGCTCCCTCTTATTGGCAATGGCATTCTCAGCTTCCCCTCACGCTCAAAGAGCCTAAGACGGAACGCAAGATGGATAAAATCCAGCCACCCGACATTGAGAGCCAGTTGGTTCGTCCTGCCATCATCTGCCCAGAGAGTCACTGTCTACTCGTCAGATACAAGGTCGGAGGTCTAGGAATATTTATCGATCGCAGCCCGATCAGTGGCGGTATATGGCTAGACGCTGGTGAGTGGAACCTCCTCAAGGAAAATAATTTCCATGCCTCATTACACGAAATTTTCACCTCTTCCTACCAGAAACGCATCATGCGTGAAGAAGCTCACGAAGCTCTCATGCATCGATTCTACACCGACCTAGGCGAAGAAGTTGCAGAAGATCTAGTCCATATTGCAGAATGGCTCAAGCTACACCCTAAGAAACGCCGCATCATCGCATGGCTCCACGAACAACTAGCACTAGATGAAGACGACTTCAGACCAGCCCAAGAGACTGAAGATAAAGATGCAGTCTTTGATAGAGCTGAGCTCATCACTAACGAAACTGATCCCAACGAGGTAATCATTCATGAGTAAACAGACTAGTAAATGGCGTAAATACCTTCTCGGCACATGGAGTTGGAAACGTCCCATTTACTCATTACTCTCCATCTACCTTATCTTCTTCATCATCGTTCTCTTTTTCGCTGATGCTCTGATTTTCCAGCCTCCAGCAGGCACTTATTCAGACACTCAACAGAATCTTGTCCTTTTAGTAAATGACAAGCAGCAAGAAGTAGCCTCTGTCTATTTAGAAGCAGAGCCTAACAGACCTACTATCCTCTGGTCACACGGTAACGCAGAGACGATTGGCACAGCCTTTCCTTTACTCCAGTATCTCAACCGCAACGAAGGCATCGGCTTCATTGCTTACGATTATCCAGGTTACGGACTCAGCGAAGGCAAACCTAACGAACAAGGATGTTATGCTAATATTGAAGCCACTTGGAAATTTCTTACCGAAGATAAAAAAATAGCCCCTGAGAACATCATCATCCTCGGTCAATCAGTCGGCTCAGGTCCCTCAACCTATCTCGCTGAAAAAGTGATCGATGCCGGAACTCCTCCATCAGCCCTCATCCTAATCTCGCCCTTCACGAGCATTAACCGAGTGCCATTCGGAGTGAATTTGTTTCCTAATGACCGCTTCTCGAACATCAGCCGAATCAAAAACATCACCTGTCCACTCCTCATCATTCATGGCGATAAAGACAAGGTCATCAGCCAGTCTCACGGCAAAGAACTCTTCGAGAAATCTCCGCTAGATGCGACTAAGAAACAATTTCTCGACCTCAAAGACACCGGCCACAACGACCTCCTAGGCAAAGAACTGTTCCTAGAATCTCTGCTCGATTTTATTCGTAAAACCGAGCAACGGTAAATCAAAAAGCATGAAGCTTAAGCCGTCGAGCGTCACTTCTATTAATCCACAGCGCTCGCAGCTGAAGGCCACATGCTTCTCAAACAAACTGTTCCTATAAGACTCTCGCTTACTTCACATCTTTGAAGATCTCTGCGAGCTTCTTCGTTTCGATGATATACGTCTTAATACGGCTGCTTCTAGCTAACACAACGCCTACAAGCTTGCCGTCGATATCGATCACTGGCCCACCACAGAAGTTAAACTTAAGTTCCATGTCAGACTGAAGAACTTCTGGGAACCCTTCTCCAATGCGGCTCACTTTACCACCCATACGCTTCATTGAGTTCATACGAGATCTACGCACTACTGGCATATTCTCTCTCGCACCTAATGTCACCTCTAGGCCAGCTACTACTTGATTGTCACGTTTATAACTCACCGTGATCACATCTCCTGGCTTCTGCTTTTGAAGTAGATTTCTCATCACTAACAGATCATTCACTGGCTTGCCATCCACTGTAAGAACGATGTCTCCAGCCTGCAGTCCAGCACGTGATGCCGCTGTGTTTTTCTCCACTCTACTGAGCAGAACACCACCACCCTCTTGGCGCTCCATATTCATCACTACACCTAAGAAACCACGATCTGAGTCTCGTAAGCTTCTAGGCTTCACGCTCACTACACCAAGCCCTAAAGCCTGATCCTGAGCTCCTACAGCAATGAGAAACGCTCCTAATGCAGGAGTTTCACTTGTCTTCAAGATCAACTCATCAGCCTTAGCTGTATTCTCTAACAACGCTAGATCAAAGTCTTCATTACTAGATTTCATCACGACCGCTGAAACATCGCCAGCCTTAGTTACGATACGTAAATCATCAGTCTTGTTTTTGATTTCGCTGAGCTTGGTTACAATACCTTTCTCGGTCACTGTGCCCATTGCTACGATCTTGTTACCAGATTTGATCACTACCGTGCTATTAGAATACGCTGCTGTTAGAGGATCTACTACTTTGTAAAACTCATCTGACTGTTCCTTTAGCTTCTGCTTATCCGCTCGCTTCACAGTCGGTGGGAATGCTATCTGAGCCTGTAAACTTGCCCCTAGCAGTGCAGAGGTCAGAGCGATTAACTTAAAATTGTTCATGAAATTCATATTGATTATATTCTATTAAAATTAGTTCTATTCCTATCGCTTAAAAAGATCGCCACGTTTGACGAGTTTCATAGTTAGCTTCATCTCTTCTTCTTTGCGTAAAATAGTCAGCTCTACTTCATCACCGGCTTTGTATTGATTGACTGCCTTAGGTAAATCTCTACCAATCTTGATTTCCTTCTGATCCACAAAGTTGATCACATCACCAACCATTAAACCCGCGAGATCAGCTGGACTATTTTTTACGACTTCATTAATAACAACCCCCTTCTTATCAGGTGATTCCTCATACATGATCCCTATCACTGGTCGCTCAGGGTTATCCATAGGGTTCTGACCGAGTCGCCCCCAAGTATCTCCTTCTTGTAACCTCTTCCAGTCTTCTGTTAGCCCGCTTATTCCTGCATGATTATTTGTAGAAAGTGTGTTTCCTATCGATGAATTAATCCCAATCACATGGCCATTAATGTCAAACAATGGACCACCTGAGTCACCTCCGATTAATGTGCAGTCCGTGCTTATAAATCCACGTCTGTTCTTGGAAATCAATCGACCAAATCGAACAGGAGGTTTTCTCAAAATATCAAAACCACCAGCATGTCCCATACTGATCACATAGCTACCAATCGCTAGTTTATCTGAATCCCCCATCTCAGCAAATGGCCAGTCTTGCTTCTTAATCAACTGAACCATGGCAGTATCCTTAGTGCGATTTGCGCCTAGAACCTTTGCCTTAAAAACTTTGCCATCAGGGAACACCACATTGACCTCTTCATTTCCCTGCACCACGTGCGCAGCTGTAAGAATGAGTCCTTCTTTATTAACAATGACACCGCTACCAGATGAACCAGATTTATTCGATGTAAGCGCCACCGTCGCTGGCTGCACCTTAGCTACTACTTCCTGGATTCTCTTCTGCAAGCTTCTCAGATCTTCTATGGTCTTGACCTGATTTGCCACCACAGCTTCATCCTGTGCTTGAACTAGACCAGCATTGAATAACGCATAAACTGCGCAGCTAGCCACTAGAGGTAGAGTCTTAAAATTCGTTTTGAGATTCTTCATAATCTCAATATAAGCGATAACGAAGAACTATTTTGTTTAATCAATCTTCTTACCGTCGAGATAAAATTTATACAGTATCTCCACCTTGTTTCTCGCCCACATCGTTCGTCTCAGAAATTTCAGACTAGACTTAATGCTCGGATCTTTACTGAAGCAATTGATCCGGATTCTAAATGCCATATCTTCCCAGCCGTATTCCTCGACTAGCTCAGTCAGCATGCGTTCTAAAGTGATTCCGTGAAGTGGATCGTTGCTCATGCCGTTCTTCTACACCATCCTTCGCATCTACCCAGAAAAATATCTCTATCTCATTCATTTTCGAGGTTTGACCCCACCTAGCCATTCCTTTAGTTTGTTACTGATGAAATTTCTCTCACTCCTCTTTGCTTTAATCACCTGCCAGCTCTGCTTAGCCCAAGAAGCAACTAAAGCTAAAAAGAAGCCTTGGCCAACGGTGCTAAAAGGAAAAGGCCACGCTAAAGTCATCATGCCAGACTCTAACTCGACAGCCCCCTTCATCTACACTACCAAAAGCTATCGATTCATCAGCCAGCAGCAGATTAGCAAAACTAAAATCACCAAACTAGCTGCCACAGCGGAATCCGTAGCCAGCGCAGTCAGCAGAATACCTCTCTCACTCAGCGCTCCTTCTCAGTCAGAAGCTAAGCCGGCCATCTACATCTACAACGACGAAGAAAGTTACTTAAAGGCAGGCGGAGCTCCCGCTTCAGCAGGCTACTACTCGGGTAGAAAAAATGCTGTATTCCTCCGAGCTGACAAATTTCTAGGTAAGAAAAAACCCAACTACCAGCTGCTCACCCACGAACTCGTCCACCTCAACATGCACTCCATCATCGGATACAGCAGAGCCTGGTTCTCCGAAGGTAACGCCGACTACTTCGCCTCCGCATTCTACGCCACTAGTTCCTATAACTTCACCGATATGACCCGAAATATCAAAAACAGAGCCAGACACTTCTACCCAGACAACACCATTATAGAACTACCTCCGCTCAAAGAATTCGTAGAACTAGACTTCAGACAATGGAGAAAACTCAACCAACAACTAGCTCCCGAAGACCGCTACACTCCCTACCTAGCCTCACTCCTCATCGTCCACTACTTCTACCACATCGATCCCGACGGCAGAGAAAAAATCCAAACCTACCTAACAGCACTCCACCAACGAGCAAGCAACCGCAAACGCAGACCAAGCTTAGAAGACCAAGCTCACCTCTTCCCAGCAGCTGACCTAAACAAAATCCAAACCACCATCACCACCTACTGGAACAAAAGAGGCCTAAAAGTAAAATTCCAATAAGCACCATAGGTGCAGTTTACAGCTAGCCAGTCAACAGTTTCAAGCCCAACTTGCTAAATCCATCGTGCTCTAAAATTCTGTAAAAATAGCTACATCGTCCACCATTCGTGAACATTAGTGAAGATTCGGGCTTAAAAAGCAACAACCCAAGCTCATCAACCTAGTTCCGTTCCATCAACCCGGTTCCGTGCCTTCCGTGCTTTTCCGTGGTTCAAAAAAATCCAACAACCCAAGCCCCATCGTGCACCACCCCATTGACTATTGACCATTCCACCATTGACGGAGCAAAGCTCAAAAAAAAGACCCACACCGAATTAATCGACATGGGTCTCTAAAATTATTTAAAATGCTAAACTGATTACTTAGAAAGGTAATCGCTCACACCTTGGTGGTCTGCAGTCATTGCATCATCACCTTTTTGCCAGTCCATTGGGCATACTTCACCGTGTTGCTCGAAGTGTTGAAGCGCATCTACCACACGGAGACACTCATTGATTGAGCGGCCTAGTGGCATGTCGTTTACTACCTGATGACGCACTACACCGTCTCTGTCGATAAGGAAAAGTCCACGATAAGCTACTAGCTCGCCTTCGACTACATAATCACCATCATCATTCACAGTGTCAGTTCCAGCGAGAACATCATACGCTTCTGAGATAGTCTTGTTGATGTCAGCTACGAGAGGATAAGTCACACCTTGGATACCACCCTTATTCTTAGGAGTGTTTACCCATGCCCAGTGAGAGAACTCTGAGTCAGTGGAACAGCCTACTACAGCTACGTCACGGCTCTCGAATTCTTTGATCTCGTCTTGGAATCTGTGTAGCTCAGTTGGGCATACAAATGTGAAATCTTTTGGGTAGAAGAACAAAACGACATACTTCTTGCCGATGAATTGCTCTAATGAAAAGTTTTCTACGATATTCTCACCAATCACAGCCTTAGCTGAAAATGTTGGTGCCTTCTTACCTACTAATACTGACATAATATTTTTTCGTTTGGATTATAGTTTAAAATAAGTGAACCAAGCCACTGCGAATCACAGCTGCTCAACTCAGGGTCGTTACGCCGCAGCACCTAAACCCTCAGCCCCGACTTTGCAACCCCGTTTTCTAAAAAAACGCAACAGAATCAACTATCGATCACCTCGTGTCGCCGCCAGCTTTGCTTCTATATGCTTCTGATCTTCAAGCGATAATCTAGTCACCAAGGTAACAGACTTTCTCCCATCAGGCTCGATCAGCCAGATCTTTCCATCACGATAACGAGAGACTTTTGCAAACACTGCCTTACCACTCAAATTATGCCAAACTCGGTAACCTTTGCTCTCCATTTCATTTCTCCATGAGGTGTAATCCCTCTTCGCACCACGTGTCGCATTCTTCAGTCTACCAAAGTAAAAATCAGCTGAACCCTTCTTATATCCACGATACTTGCCAAACTCTGTCCCACGTGGAGACAGAATAAACACCTCAGGCGTTCCTAGCACATTATAGCGTTCCTTGATGTTTTTTATATACTTCTTACGGTCCACTCTCTTTGTCTTATCTGACTCCACCACATTCGAGTCCACTCTGAGACGGATCACATTCTCATCTGCCCAGCTATTAAATTCCACGCTAGCAAACAACTCAGCACTGAGAGCCTTACATAATGGGCTATTCCTAGTGCTAGTGAACCAAACCATCATCGGCTTACCCTCCTGTCTAGCCTTCTGCATCGCCGCCTTGTAATCCACATACCATGAATCTTGAGGATTATCATCATCCATCGCTAGCCCCTCGAACCCTGGAATAGGAACATCCGGATTCTCTGGTGCCCAGATAATGTCTTCCTCACTAGGTAACATTCCGATATTCTTATGAGCGTTTCCATTATTGGCACCCTTCAATGTATTCAAGCCTCCACTACCTGCCCCGCTATTACCCTCATTGATGTCAAACTTACCTTCATCGTCAGCCAATTTCTTCACATTATACCCTACAGCGCCAACTGACCTCGATAATGCACCACAGCTAACTAACTGTGAAACAATCACCGCCCCACAAGCTCCAGCGAACAATTTATCAAACCATTTCATAAGCAAATCTATACCCGCTGACTCAGTCTCTATCAAGTCACCAATCTCCATTTACTCAGAAATTTCTACACAGTGTAAATTCTGTAAAATCTCATTGCCCATCCTCACCTCACAAGCTATTCATCTCCCAGACCAAAATTTCACCATATATCATGAGAAAATTAATCACTATCTTCGCCCTCTGCTTAGCAGCATTCACCCTCGCTCCACTCACCGCTCAGGCAGTGAAACAACAGCCCTTCTATGAAGAAGGCCAGCATGGACTAGATCATGACCAATTCGCAGAGTTCCCTGTCCCTCTCCCAAAATACGAGCCTCAAGTTAATGACTCAGGAGAAATGAACCTCTGGGAAACTCTCAAATACCGTGCCTTTCATGAAGGAAATAGTTTCAACCTTGTAGCCTCCATCATCTTTCTATGCGCCATCGTCCACACATTCCTCGCTGGATACTTCATCGAAATGGCGCACAAGCACGAACACCGCCAACAAAAGAAAAACGAAGAGCATGGCAGAACCGCCTGTGCTAAACCACACGACGACGCCAAAGAAGACGTCTCATTCCGCGCTCATCTATTCCATTTCCTCGGTGAAGTAGAGGCCATCTTCGGTATCTGGGTCATCGCACTACTCGGAGCGATCGTCTACTTCTTCGATTTCAACAATGCTGTCCAATACCTAGGACACGATGTTAACTTCACCGAACCACTCTTCGTAGTCATCGTCATGGCTATCTCAGCCACTCGCCCAGTCATTCGTATTGCAGAGAAAATCGTAGGTAAAATCGCAGGACTTATGGGCGGAGGCGCCGCAGCTTGGTGGCTCGCTGTTCTCACAGTCACTCCACTACTCGGATCATTCATCACAGAGCCAGCAGCAATGACTATTGCTGCGATGCTTCTAGCGAAATGGTTCTACGATAAAAACCCACCAGCTATATTTGCTTACGCCACACTAGGTTTACTCTTCGTAAACATCTCTGTAGGTGGAACACTCACTCATTTCGCAGCTCCACCAGTGCTCATGATCGCTGAGAAATGGCACTTTGGAATGAGCTACATGTTCATGAACTTTGGTTGGAAAGCCATCATCGGTATCCTTATCGCTAATGCCACTTACTTCTTCGCATTCCGCAAGCACTTCGCAGGACTAGCAAATGCAGAAACAGATTCTAGCAAGAAAATCCGCTGGGACGAACGTGAAGACCCTATCCCAGTGGCCATCACACTCACTCACCTAGGATTCCTAGCATTCACCGTTCTCACCGCTCACTACCCAGCACTATTCATCGGTGGATTCATGTTCTTCATCGGCTTCACACAGGCGACAGGACATCACCAGAACGACGTCTCCATGAAGTCACCACTCCTCGTTGGTTTCTTCCTAGCAGGACTAGTTATCCACGGTGGTTGCCAAGGCTGGTGGATTGAGCCACTCCTCATGGCATTCCAAGAACAGACAGGCATCCTCATGAATGGAGCCACAGTCCTCACAGCATTTAATGACAACGCAGCCATCACCTACCTAGCCTCACAGGCTCCTGGCTTAGGGATAACCGCCAAATACGCCGTCCTAGCGGGTGCCGTCACTGGTGGAGGTCTCACCGTCATCGCCAACGCACCGAACCCAGCTGGTCAGTCCATCCTTGGACGCTACTTCAAAGGTGGAGTCGCACCACTCAAGCTAGCTATGGCAGCAATCATCCCTACCGTCATCATGGGCCTCTGCTTCATGCTTCTCACATCAGACGGAATGGACACTGACCCTAAAGCTCAATACCTAAAAGACAATCCAGTTGAAAAAACAACACCAGTAGCGCCAGCCACAACCAAGCTTGTTGAGTAAATTGGTGATTGAGTAAATGAGTCATCGAGCACCTCTATCTACCTAGCCCAATAACAAATAACCATTAACAAATAACCGACCCAATGTTCACAGGACTAGTAGAAGCCACAGGCACCATCAAGAAAATCACCGCACTGGGAGACCAGTCACGATTCGTCACCGAGATCCCGTTCACTAGCGAACTCGCTCTCGGCGACTCAGTTGCCAACAACGGCTGCTGCCTCACCGTCGCTGAGCTAGATGTAGAAAATGGCACCGCCAGCTTCGACATCCTTCATCAGACATTGAAGGTTACTTCACTAGGTTCACTAAAAGAAGGCTCCATCGTCAACTTAGAACGAGCTCTGCTTCCGACTCAGCGCCTTGGCGGACACTTCGTCCAAGGCCACGTAGACGGCACAGGCACCCTCCTAGATCTCTCAGTCCACGGCCAAGACCACCGACTAGAAATTGCCATCCCAGCAGAAATCATCAAATACTGCATCCCAAAAGGCTCACTAGCAATCGACGGAATTTCCCTAACAATAGCTGAACTAGGTGAAAAATCCGCAACATTCTGGATAACCCCACACACCTTCAAGGAAACTCACCTCCACGCACTAGAGCTTGGTAGCCCTATAAACCTAGAAGCTGACCTCCTAGCCAAATACACCGAGCGTCTCCTAGAAAAAAGATAAGTCCACCAACCAAGTGGACTTACAGGCTTAACAGATTAATTGACATATAGTTGACTAACTATATGTCCTACCAGCCACAATTTTCCATCACTCCATCCCTCCTCAACATAGTAGAGGAAATAGCAGCCTTGCGTGAGCGTATCGATGGGACAACTGTGAGCTTAGCTTGGATACCTAACTTACAGAAAGACACACGGATTCGCAATGGTCACGCTTCCACAGCTATCGAAGGAAACCCACTTACTCTAGCTCAAGTTCGAGCCTTGGAAGAAGGCCGTGAACTCACTATCTCAGATAAACGATCAGAAAGGGAAATTCTTAATTACTTTGCAGGACTTCGTTTCATCGAAAATAATGCTCAACTAGAGAAAATTCGACATGATGATTTGTTTCAACTGCATCTGCTCTTAGCTGACACAGTCATATATCACCCACTGAAAAAATCAATCTCACACCGAGGCAGGAGCAATTCTTAGGATTACTCAGAGATCACGGAAGCCTCGCTCCAGTAGAAATATGGCAACTACTAGACCTATCTCGTCAAGGAGCAATGAACATCATCACTCCACTCCTAGACGCAGGTCTCATAGAAAAACGTGGCACAAAAAAGACAGGGCGTTATTTCCTCATCCAGCCCTAAAAAAATGAGGCCTCCGGGGGAGAACCCGAAGACCTCGATACAATAGCTAAGTAAGATTTAGTAAACTAGATCATACAAAGCCTCCTGCGGTTTGGCAGGCATTCTGTGTGAACCTTCTTTAGGAAATTGTCAATCCTTGATCACTCTGCATTATCTCTTTCGTCTCAAAAGAATAGTCAATGAACCAAAACCTAGCAGAAATGTTAATGAGGACTCTGAAATGTAAATCTACATCTAGTTGTTAAATTTAGGAGGAAGATAGTAATGCCTTTATTACTTACCTCCATAGCTAAAAATGTAGCTAGATTCTCTTATCGCCATGTGTTTATCGCTGATGCAATTTCCACGGCTTTGTTAAAATGATAAGACCTAGAGCAACAATGCTAATCTCTACAGAGATAATGACAGCATTGTTGGCTCTAGGTCCATTCACTTAAGCTCCCCCCCAGACGCTTAAGTAGAAAGTAAGTCGACACAAAAATAGCCCAAAAGCTCAGTAATCACCTGATTAAAATTCAATGATTACTTCTTTCTTGTGTTATCCTCGACTTGGTTATTATTAAATCAGGATTTAAATTATATGCACTACTAGACTCTGAAAACCATCTGAGTCCAACATAGACGCAGATAATCTAACCAACTAATACACAACACGCAAGACAATCACACCATCATTTACTGACAAACTAGAGGATCATTTAAACCACAATACTAAAGGAGTTAAATGGAGTCACGGCTCTATCTCTTTCGCCTCAAAAGAACAGAAAGTGATCCTAGGCCTAGTAACAAAACTGATGATGGTTCAGGCACGGCATGCAATGTAAAACCAATGTCACGAAGTGATTGAATCGTTGTATTACTGACAAACGCATCTGCTTCATTAGGCCCAGCCCAGCCAGTCATCAGCTCGGCTCTGAAGTCTCTACCTGTTCCATCTGTGACTCCAGTAGCAACACTACCTCCATCTATCTCATCCCAGTGATTGTTTGCAGTCCCCACTCCACCGCCTTGTTCCACAGGAACAAAGGTAGCGCCACTGTTAAACTCAGTTTGAAAAGCAGCTAGAGCAAATACCCCACTGTATCGACCTATAGGTGCGGCACCAGTTTTACCATCGTAGTTATTTCCAGCATCTCCATCGTTATATACTTCATTTGCTTCCCAGAGTGTTCCTATGCCCAGCGTATGGCCAATCTCATGAAGAACTACATCTGCCCTCAAATCCCCAGCATCAGCATGAGTATTGAAAGTCGCAAAACCTGTTCGTGCTATCCAATAGCGTTGATCAGAAGTTGTGGCGGAAGCTACAGCATTCGTAAGAATCTCATTTCGCGGCCCAGCACTACCAAGTGTGAGAGGTCCACCATCTCTCCCCTGCGAGAACGCATCTACATCTAAAACGAAATTCCTATCCACGTTATCTTGATGCCCATCGATCAGACTGTCCCAGAAATTTAATCCATCACGGAACATCTGCTTTTCAGCTTCTGTATAAAGAAGGTCAGCATCTGGCTTAAAATTGATACTAAAAGTAATTGTCGCCTGTGACAGTGAAGGACAGAGCAGTAAAAAGATAGGTAGTAATCGTTTCATAAGTTAGTTCAGTAGTTAAAAATGTAGTCGTCTCCTCTTTTGCTAGTGAGTTTACTCTTGGAGCAAATCTCACAGCTTTAATTGAAAAAATAAGACCTAGAGCAACAATGCTAATCTCTGCAGAGATAATGACAGCATTGTTGGCTCTAGGCCCATTCCCCTAAGCATACCCCCATACGCTTAGAGAGAAAGTAGTCCGACACAAAAGCTGCTCAAAACCTCAGTAATTGCGTCTTTTTTTGTGTGATCCTCGACTTGCTTATTATTAAATCATGGTTTAATTTATTTTCACTTCTATACTCTCTAAACCCTCTGCGTCTAACAGAAGTGCACATGCATTAACCACCTTTAAAACAAAGAACAACAATGTCTCGATTAAAGCGCTCATCACTAACTGACAAGCTAGTGGATCAATTAGTTCACGACATTGAGGGAACTATATGGAGTGATTGCTTACCAGGCTACCGCACCTTGATGCAGCGATATTCTGTTAGTCAGGTCACCTGCGTCAAAGCAATCGCTCAGCTAGAAAAGAAGGGCTACATCGCTCAAGCTATCCCAGGCAAGCCTCGGCGAATAACCTATGAAGCTTCAGCGAAAAGAGAACACGACGGATTACTCATTCTTCTGAATTCCATCTATACCTCCGTTGATGAAGAGGCCACATTATTTCAGCAAATCAAAGACTTTTGGTCCGACGTAAAAGGTCCTGTCTCTACTGTGCGTATAGATTTCAGTAGTAATTCAAATCCTCTCGCAGCCATCCGCTCGATGCTGGATAGACATGGATCTAGTGTCATCCTAGCGCACGTCCCCTCTCACAACTGGATTGACGCCTTCAAAGAACTCAACCTTCCCTATTATGTTTATGGAGGTGAGATGAAACACCTCCAAAATACTGGCTGTAGCGCCTACGACTTCAGAATGGGTTTAGAGAAAATGTTCACTCAGCTTAAGAAGCTCAACCATACTCGTGTGATGTTTGCAAGCAACTCGGGCTGGGACAGAATGGCTAAAATAATCGTCGAGTATCATCAAAAGGTTTTTGGAGACACACTCACTATCGAAGAAAGTCGAGGGCTATGCCCAGTTCTTTCCGAAAACACACCAGAGGTCTGGCAATCCTACCTAAAAACTGAACTTCAGAAACAGCAGCCTACTGCCATTATTGCAGATGGACTCTATCAGTTGATCTCTATCTATAATTTTTGTGCCAAATACCGCATCAACATCCCTAAAGACCTCAGTGTTGTCTGCGCCGATGACGGAGAAACAATCAGATGGTTCACTCCCCTCCCCACACGAATATCCAGCCCAAATGCACAGCTAGCGAAATACTTCATTGAATGGGCCGACAGTAACTATACTAAAGTTGGTGCCAAATTAGTGCCTGTCACTTGGATTGAGGGAGACACTACTCGCGAGTATAGATCATAGCCGTATAGCAGATTACTAACATAAGACTTTTCTACTACGCCAAGTAATGCTAAGTCCCTGCAACTAAATTTTACGTAAACTACAGCAACCAACAACTATTATGGCCGATAAAGAAAATACCGATCCGCAGAAAATGGAAAAAATCGTTTCTCTATGCAAAAGCAAGGGATTCATCATGCAGTCAGCAGACATCTATGGCGGACTCAATGGTTGCTGGGACTACGGCCCACTCGGAACAGAACTCAAGCGTAACGTTAAAGAATACTGGTGGCGTAAAAACGTCCAAGAACGTGACGACATCCTCGGTATGGACGGATCTATCCTCACTCACAAAGAGGTTCTAACAGCTTCTGGTCACGTTGGTGGCTTCTCTGATCCTATGTGTAGCGACTTGCTGACTAAGCAACGCCTACGTGCTGACCAGATCGAACCACAAACTGGAACAGCTTATCACTACACTGGTGCTAAACACGAAGAGTCAGATTGGTCCACGGAGCGTGAATACTCTGTGCTCATCACAGATGCTAATCAGGGCGAAAACAATGCTCGCAAGATTGCTAAGAATTTCTACGCAGGATTCCTCAATGACAAAACAATCCCAGCCAAGAAGCTATCCCTCATAGGTGAATCTACTTCTGAGGAAACAGACACTGTTTCTTATAACCCAGAAAGTGGCTCACTACTCGGAGAGGCTCAAGACTTCAACCTCATGTTCCAGACTGAGATGGGTGCTACTGGTGGAGACCATGCTTACCTTCGACCTGAGACTGCTCAGACTATCTTCGTGCAATACAAGCACATCCTCGACACCTCACGAATCAAGCTACCATTCGGTATCGCTCAGATTGGTAAGGCATTCAGAAACGAGATCAACCCACGTAACTTCACCTTCCGCTCACGTGAATTTGAACAAATGGAGATCGAGTATTTCTGTCACCCAGACGATGGTCTTCGCCTCACTGAAGAGTGGCTTGAGAAACGCCTAGCGTTCTATGATGAAATCGGTGTCCCACGTGAAAAGATCCATGTTCTCGATGTTCCAGACGGTGAGCGTGCGCATTATTCCTCTAAAACTTACGACCTCGAGTATGAATTCCCATTCGGTATTCAGGAGCTCGAAGGTGTGGCATATCGTGGAAACTACGATATCTCTAAGCATCAGGAACATTCTAAGAAGAACCTCGAATACATCGACACTGAAACTAAAGAACGCTTCGTCCCACACGTGGTCGAGCCTTCTGCAGGTTGTGACAGAACATGTCTAGCTGTGCTCTGCGAAGCATACGAAGTAGAAGACCTCACTAAAGAAGGTGGCAAGAAGGACGAGCGTGTAGTCATGCGCTTCAAGCCATCTATCGCTCCGATCAAGGCAGCGATCCTACCTCTTCTCAAAAATAAGCCAGAGCTAGTAGCGAAGGCGAAGGATGTGAAGAACCTCCTCCAGCCATTCATGAATGTCTTCTACGATGAAACTGCAGCTATCGGCCGCAGATACCGTCGTCAGGATGAAGTAGGAACTCCGTTCTGTATCGCTATCGACTTCGAAACTCTCGGTGAAGAAGAAGGCAGCGAAGATCTCAAGGACACAGTAACGATCCGTCACCGTGACTCCATGGAGCAAGAGCGTATCGCTATTAAGGACCTTCTCCCTTGGTTACTTGAGCGTATTCGCTAGATGGAACTGGAAACTGATAACTGTAAACTGGCAACTTCAAGCGCACGTCGCTTGATCCTCATGCGTCATGCTAAGTCTAGCTGGGGACAACCTGGCGTGGCTGATCATGATCGTCCACTCAACCATCGTGGCTCAGACTCTGCGCTGGCACTAGGTGACTGGCTTCGTGACAATAAGCTTCTACCAGACGAAGCACTCGTTTCCTCCGCTAGACGCACTCAAGAAACATTTGCAGGTCTGCGTTTAGAGGTAGACTCCACGGTAAAACGTGAGCTCTATCACGCTTCTTCGGATCAGCTGTTAGACTCGCTTTCTGAAGCCACTGGTCAGTGTGTAATTATCGTTGCACACAACCCTGGCATCGGTGATCTAGCCCTAAGACTAGCTAGACTAATGCGCCAACACCCAGAACACTCACGCTTCGCAGACTTCCCTACTGGCGCTACTTTCGTAGTAGAATGGAATTCTGAGTCATGGGCTGAAACTGACTGGAGCACAGGTGAAATTAAATCATTTGTAACTCCCAAAGACCTTATTTAAATAGAATTCATGAACCCACTCATCTCACCAGCTGAAGCGACTAAGCATATTACTGACAGTCTCGTCACGACAGAGACTGAAGTGGTAAATCTCAACGATGCGCTAAACCGTGTCTTAGCGCAAGACATCGTAGCTGATCGAGATTCACCACCATTTGATAGAGTCATGATGGATGGCATCTGTATCAATACCTACAACCACATCCTAGGCTCATGGAGATATAAAATCATCGGCACACAAGCTGCTGGCGAAAAGAAAATGCTGTTACCAAAAGGCGAATTCACCATCGAAGTCATGACTGGAGCACCCCTTCCTACTGATGCCAATTGTGTAATCCCAGTTGAACAGATCGACATCGTTGACGGCTACGCACTTCCACACGACGGCATCGATGCCGATGATTACCAATTCATCCATCGCCAAGGCTCTGACTGTAAACAAGGTGAAATCATATTAGAAAAAGGAACTGTTCTAACAGCAAACGAACTAGCGATCCTAGCCAGCCTCGGAGCTACTGAAATCAAAGTTTCCCGCTTACCTAAAATCCAGCTACTCACCACTGGTGACGAAGTCATCGCCCCTGAGGAGACACCGACTGACTACCAGATCCGCCGTAGCCATCCATCCGCTATCCGTGGACTGATCGATGCCAACAAGCTCGGTGAAATTTCAGATCAACATCTAACAGATGATCCTGAAGCTATCGAATCCGCAATCGCAACAGCTCTCGAATCCAACGACGTTCTCATTCTAACAGGTGGCATCTCGATGGGGAAATTTGATTGGGTAGCACCACTACTAAAGAAGCTCCTAGGTGAACCAGCCTTTCACGGAGTCTCACAGCGTCCAGGTAAACCATTCGCATTCTGGAAACCTACAGAGACCAGCCCAGTAGTCTTTGCCTTACCAGGTAATCCAGTCTCGGTCATGGCAACAATGCACCGCTACGTTCTGCCTGCATTAAAGCAGATGCTAGGCCAACCACTCAAGACTCAGAAAGTATCGCTAGCTGAAGATTTCCAATGGAATACCCCTCTCACCGGCATTTTAGCCTATCGGCTTCAAGACGGAAAAGCCCTCATCTGTCCACCCAGTAACTCTGGAAACCATCTCGCACTGAAAGGCTCACAAGGCTTTGCGCAGATTTCTCCAAGCTCACTTCACAAGGCTGACAGCTTGGTAGAGATTTTTTAATCATTCTTATCTAGCCCAGTATCCGAAAATAAGTTATAAAGCTGGTTAATGGAAACTCAAGTCCACATACCTGAAGGTGAACCACCAGCTACAATACGAGAAGTGGTGAATGCTCTGAAATCTCAAAAACTCAAAGCACATCACGACAAAGCGAGCTGGGGCGACTGGATCAACATCGATGATGCCAAAACAGTCATTTCCATAGAATCAAGCAATGGTCTAACCACCAGAGCTACCATCGAAGAAGCCGAAGGCGAAGATGGTATTTTGACATCATGCGTCGCTGCATTCCGTAAACTAGGCTGGCATGGAGAAGATGCCGATGGCCCCTACCAGCTATAGACTAGCTTCAATAAACAAAATTTATGCATTACGACCTTATCGTTATCGGCGGCGGAGCCGCAGGCTTCTTCGGAGCCATTACCTGCGCAGAGAACTCTAACAGCAAAGTTCTCATCCTTGAAAAATCATCTCAGTTACTCCAGAAAGTTCAAATTTCTGGCGGTGGCAGGTGCAATGTCACCCACGACTGCCTAGACCCAAGAGAACTAAGTAAGAGCTACCCACGAGGCGAAAAATCTCTCATGGGGCCCTTCAGCAGATTCAACGCAGCCGACACCATAGAATGGTTCAACAGCCGAGGAGTAGAACTCAAGACTGAAGAAGACGGCAGAATGTTCCCAGTAACTGACAGCTCACAAACAATCGTCGACACTCTAATCAAAGCTGCAGAAAATGCAGGCGTAGAGATTCGCACCTCAGAAGGCGTAGACTGGATTAACAAAAATGATGACCTCTTCACCATCATCACTGACCTAGACAACACTCTAACAGCGAATAACGTCTTGCTAGCCACTGGAGGAACACGCCTAGCAGCTGGAGCCAAGCTAGCCTCTAGCCTCGGCCACCATCTTGAACCTCCAGTCCCCTCTCTGTTTACCTTTAAAATAAAAGACTCACGCATAGCCGACCTCCAAGGACTCTCAGTAGAGCCAACAGAAGTCACCATCCCCGGCACTAAACTCAGTAGCAGCGGCCCCCTCCTCATCACCCACTGGGGCATGAGCGGACCTGGCATTCTGAAAATCTCTGCTTGGGGAGCACGTGAGCTATCTGAGAAAGGCTACAACTTCCAGATCAGCGTCAACTGGATACCCAACGATGATCCTCATGCCATCCTGACCGACCTAAGAACAAGCGCAGGAAAACGCCAAGTCAATACCTACAGTCCATTCCGCAGCATGCCGAAGCGCCTCTGGCACAGATTTCTCAAAGCCTCCAGCATCCCAGAAACCACTCTTTGGTCGCAGTTATCAAAACAGCAAGCAGACAAACTCATCTACCAGCTCACCGAGTCAAAATTCCACGTAGATGGCAAAAGCCTCAACAAAGATGAATTCGTAACCTGTGGCGGAGTGCAGCTAAAGGAAATCAACCTCAAAACCATGGAAAGCAAGCTAGTTCCTGGAGTTTACTTTGCAGGAGAAGTCATGAACATCGACGGCATCACCGGCGGATTCAACTTCCAAAACGCCTGGACCAGCGGCCACCACGCAGGCATGAGCGTGGCTATGAAGGCTGAGTAGGCGCTTCCCCAGCGTTTCATCGTCCACCATAAGTCTTATAGGACCTATAGGACTTATCAAAAGGCCAACAAAAAAAGTGCAACCCCACTACAGGATCGCACTTTGAAATTTTAACTCGGTGGCCTATTGACCATTGTCTAGTGACCAATGACAGCCGAAGGCTCTATGCACTTGTGCTTAGTTCCCCTAGTGGTGGAGCGAATGTAGTTAGGTTAATTCCCACAACAGCAGCTCTGTATTCCTCCATGGTAGGGATTCTACCTAGGATGGCAGAAAGCACGACTACTGGAGTCGAAGCAAGTAATGACTCACCCTTCTTACGATCTGAGTCAGCTACCACTCTGCCTTGGAACAGACGAGTAGATGTAGCCATCACAGTATCACCTTTAGCAGCCTTCTCCTGGTTACCCATGCAGAGGTTACAACCTGGACGCTCTAGATACATCATGTTCTGGTATTCTGTGCGTGGTGTGTTCTTAGGTGCAGCGTCATCAAACTCGAAGCCTGAATACTTCTGCAGCATATCCCAGTCGCCTTCCGCCTTAAGCTCATCAATGATGTTATAAGTAGGTGCAGCCACGATAAGTGGAGCCTTAAACTTAACTTCACCTTGCTGTTCCTCTAAGTTTCTCAGCATCTGTGAAACTATCTTGAAGTCGCCTTTGTGAACCATGCATGATCCTACAAAGCCAAGATCTACATGCTTCTCACCGCCATAGAATGAAATCTCTCTGATCGCATCGTGCGTGTAACGCTTAGACACATCATCGTTGTGAACATCTGGATCAGCGATCATTGGCTCAACAATCTTATCAAGATCTACTACGAACTCAGCGGCATACTTAGCATTGGCATCTGGCTTCAGCGCTGGATTCTTACCAGACTGAATATCAGCAATTCTGTTATTCGCTTTATCGATCAAGCCCTGAAGAACCTGTGGCTCATTGTCCATGCCCTTATCGATCATGATCTGAATTCTGCCTTTAGCAATCTCCAGTGATTCGATGAGAGTAGCGTCCTCAGAAATACAGATAGAAGCTTTCGCCTTCATTTCCGCAGTCCAGTCAGTGAATGTGAATGCCTGGTCAGCAGGGAGAGTTCCGATGTGAACCTCAATGATTCTGCTCTGGAAAACGTTGTCGCCGAATTCATCGAGCATCTGTGACTGTGTAGCGTGAACTACATCACGGAAATCCATATGTGCCTTCATTTCACCTTTGAATGTTACTTTCACAGATTCAGGCATCGGCATCGTTGCCTCACCAGTAGCGAGAGCTAGCGCAACAGTTCCTGAGTCAGCTCCGAAAGCCACACCCTTAGACATACGAGTATGAGAATCACCACCGATGATCACATCCCAGTCATCTACAGCGAGGTCGTTAAGCACTTTGTGGATCACGTCAGTCATCGCATGATACTTCCCCTTAGGGTCACGTGCTGTAATCAGACCGAACTTGTGCATGAAGTTCATCAGTCTAGGAATGTTAGCTTGCGCCTTCTTATCCCAAACAGAAGCAGTGTGACAACCTGATTGGTATCCACCGTCTACGATTGGTGAAATGACAGTCGCTGCCATCGCTTCCAATTCCTGAGAGGTCATGAGTCCTGTCGTGTCCTGAGAACCGACGATATTCACCTCTACGCGAACATCAGATCCTGCATGGAGAACCTTGCCTTCAGGTGCTCCTACTGCGTTTCTGTTAAAGATTTTCTCTACTGCTGTGAGACCTTGTCCCTCGTGAGACACGATTTTAGCTGGAGCATAGACAGTTGGCATTTCTACACCGAGAGTCTTAGCTGCAAATGTCTGAAGTTTCTTACCGAAAACAATCGCATAAGAACCACCAGCTTTGATAAATTCTACTTTCTGAGGAGTCAGAGCAGAAGAAATATCAGCCAGTTCCTTATCTCCATTATAAAGTTTCTTCTTCTTAGTATTCACCGTGAGGACTGTGCCTGTATCAACAGAGTAAACCTGCTCTAGCACTGGCTCACCATCTTCATCTTCGACTACGTTGCCTGCTGCATCAGTCTTCTTCACCCAGTTTTTGAGATCTAGACCGATTCCGCCAGTCACATCCACAGTAGTAAGGAAAATCGGAGAAATTCCGTTGGTTCCAGCCACTACAGGAGAAATATTCACGAAAGGAACATACGCAGATCCTTGCTTACCAGCCCAGAGAGCCACGTTATTGATACCTGACATTCTTGATGAACCTACGCCCATCGTTCCCTTCTCAGCGATCAACATCACACGCTTGTCTGGATGAGCAGACTGGAGTGCAGAAATCTCGTTTTGAGCTTCCTTAGTGATAAAGCACTGACCATGAAGTTCTCTGTCTGAGCGAGAGTGTGCCTCACCACCTGGAGAAAGTAGGTCTGTTGAAATATCACCTTCACCAGCGATGTAAGTAACTAGTTCAATTTCTTCCTGAACGTCTGGAAGCTTAGTGAAAAACTCTGCCTTAGCGTAGCTTTCGAGAATGTCTTTAGCGATTGCATTTCCTGCCTTATAAGCTTTTTCAAGTTGCTCCATGTCTGCCTCATAAAGGAAGACCTGAGTCTTAAGAACCTCTGCTGCCTGAGTAGCGATAGACGCGTCATCACCAAGAGCGATGTCTAAGAGAACCTCCATAGAAGCCCCACCCTTCATGTGAGAAAGTAGTTCAAAAGCAAAAGCTTGTGTGATCTCTTCAACAGCAGACTCACCAAGGATGATTTCCTTCAAAAACTGAGCCTTCTC
>CAKZNV010000225.1 GCA_937132085.1 uncultured Rubritalea sp.
ACGATACGCAATCTGTGGCTTACCTACGTTTGCCCCTACACTAAACTCACGCTTGAGACGATCCACAATGATTTCTAGGTGAAGCTCACCCATGCCAGCAATAATCGTCTGCCCAGTCTCATCATCCGTCTTCACTACAAATGTAGGGTCCTCCTCTTGGAGACGAGCTAGGCCGATAGCCATTTTGTCTGAGTCAGCAACCGTTCTTGGCTCCACCGCCATAGCGATAACTGGCTCTGGGAATGATGGCGGCTCTAACAGTATTTCAAATTTTTTGTCGCAGAGAGTGTCACCAGTCGTGACGTTTTTGATCCCTACATAAGCAGCAATATCGCCAGCGTAACAGATATCGATTTCCTCTGTCTTATCCGCCTGCATCTGAATGAGGCGCTGCACACGCTCTTGCTTCCCAGTGCGAGGATTATAAACCATGTCACCTTTAGAAACTGTTCCTGAGTAGACTCGGAAGAAAACCAGTTTCCCCACGAACTTATCCGCCCAGAGCTTAAATGCCAGTGAGCAGAACTTTCCGTTATCATCTGACTTAACAATCACCTCTTTGTCTTCATCATCAGGATGAATTCCTTTAGCCGCATCGATGTCGAGTGGGCTAGGAAGATAGTCGATCACTGCATCTACAAGGAACTGAACGCCCTTGTTCTTGAATGCCGACCCACCAGAAACCGGGATAAAGTCGTTACTAATTGTTGTGCGTCGAATAGCCGCCTTGAGATCTGTCGGAGTAATCTCCTCTTCCATGAGGAACTTCTCACCGAGCTCTTCGTCAATATCAGCAATCTGATCAATCAACTCTTCAAGCGCATTCGCTGCGACATCGATCTGCTCACCTTCAAGATCTTGAACAGTGAATGTGGAACCTAGCTTGTCATCATCACAGTAAAGAATCGCCTTTTGATTCACCACATCGATCTGCCCTCTAAGATTCTCCTCTGACCCGATTGGGATGAGAACAGCGCCTGCATTTGCACCGAGCTTCTCACGAACATCATTAATGACATTATCGAAATCAGCTCCCGTTCGGTCCATTTTATTCACGAACACGATACGCGGCACCTTATATTTAGTAGCCTGACGCCAAACTGTTTCAGTCTGAGGCTGAACTCCAGCCACACCACAGAAAACAACCACAGCGCCATCGAGCACTCTAAGTGAACGCTCCACCTCAGCAGTGAAATCCACGTGACCAGGAGTATCAATAATATTGATGCGCTGCTTTTCTCCTTCATAAAGCTTCTTCACTCCATCCACAGGCTCCTGAATCCATTCGCAAGTAACAGCTGCTGACGTGATAGTAATTCCACGTTCACGCTCTTGCTCCATGTGGTCAGTAGTAGCGGCACCATCATGCACTTCACCGATTCTGTGAATCATCCCTGTGTAAAACAAGATACGCTCCGTAAGAGTCGTCTTACCCGCATCGATGTGAGCCGCAATTCCAAAGTTACGTGTGCGCTCCAGTGGATAAGGTCGATTAGGGTGGTTTGGATTCGATGACATGATAATGAGTAATTCTAAAGGTATGATTGATTGGAAAATTTTAATTCTAAAAACCAGAAAAGCACTAAATTTCTAAGAAACTTGGTGCTTAACTGGATTGATTTTTTGCCGGATGCTTTTGTGCAGTGGCATTGCTAGTTAGCAAAGGATGTAGGCAAGAAACCCACGGCCTTACTACCAGCGGAAGTGAGCGAACGCACGGTTAGCCTGAGCCATCTTGTGCATGTCATCTCTCTTTCTTACTGCTGAACCTTGGTTATTAGCAGCATCCTTGATTTCGTTAGAAAGGGCCTTGCTCATTGGCACACCCTTTTTATTACGAGCGAATGTCACAACCCAACGCATAGCGAGAGATTCTGAACGAGCTGGAGCTACCTCAAGAGGCACCTGGTATGTAGCACCACCTACGCGGCGAGACTTAACCTCAACACGTGGTTTTGCATTTTCAATAGCACGAGTAATTAGCTCAAGAGGATCTACTGTATCAGTTCCTTCATTAGCTGCTTCGATTGCGCTATATACGATTTTTTCTGCGATTGAACGTTTGCCATCCTTCATAACCTTGCTGATGAGAGTTCCCACTAGCTGGCTATCATAACGAGGATCGCGACGATCGATTTTTGCGTTAACACTTCTACGACGAGACATTGTATTAAATAGTTATTTGATTAAAATTGATTAGTAATAAAGATTACTTCTTAGGTTTCTTAGCACCATACTTAGAGCGAGACTGCTTACGGCCGTCTACTCCAAGAGTATCGAGTGCACCACGAACGATGTGGTAACGAACACCTGGCAAATCCTTCACTCTTCCACCACGAACTAGCACGATGCTGTGTTCCTGTAGGTTGTGACCTTCACCGCCGATGTAGGCGATTACTTCTTCTCCGTTAGTAAGGCGAACCTTAGCTACTTTACGTAGAGCTGAGTTCGGCTTCTTCGGTGTGCGAGTCATTACCTGAAGGCAGACTCCTCTTCTTTGTGGGCAGTTAGCAAGAGCACGTGACTTAGACTTTGATTCTGGAGTCTTACGGCCTTTGCGAACTAGCTGATTAATTGTTGGCATAGTTGCTTATTTGGTTGGTGGATGATCTACTTAAGTAATACCCAGCGAGACCTTCTCGATGAATAAAGCTACTTGAGCTTCGCACCCTTATTAATATTGATTAATAGAGCCTCTTCCTGCTTGAGGCACGGGTTGGGGCGGCGAACTTACTCAGAAAAGCAGTTCTGACAAGTCCTAATTCCAGAATTATCACTATATTATGAGAAAAAATGACTTTTCTTCACCATATCCACCTCATCCAGCTGAAATAAACATACAACTCCTACTACCAATAAGTTACTTCACCTTTCTTTACTACACAACCCAATCCACCCCCCCTTTTTTCATAATTAATCTACCTCCCTTTATTTATCTAACGACTTAGATGACACGTCTCAAAACGTATAGCGGTCTGTCGCAGCAGAATATAGACAAGTGTGAAATTAACTAGATAATGATCCAAAACCATTGAGATCACGATCTCTGATCTTAAAAATACTAAAGAAATGAAACTACAAAAACACTATCGAAAACTACTCACCGCCGAGTGCTCTGCTTGAGCACTACGCTCATAGACGCCGCGGTAACTGCTACATACACCCTACCTGCTGTCCTTGCTTGAGCTGATGGCTGGACAGGTAACGACCTCCCAAACTGGTTATCTAGCAATAAAGATGGCACACTTTATTTAAGAAATGACAACGGCGGAGACAATACTGTCACTAGAGCTCTAGAGACAGGTATTCTTGCGACTGATACAGCTGTCACATTGAATCTTACATCTAGAGTAACATCCGACTTTGCCCAATATGGCATTTCAGATAGCGCAGGAAGCTTACTTTATGGAGTAGGCACTGACTTTAACACTTCCAACAGATACTTTATTGTATTGAATGGAATTCGCACCAATGTAGGAGCTGCCATTTCAGGAGATGACTTAGAGACACTATCGTTAGTGCTGGATTCGGCTACAGGTCAGGCTGAGTTATTTGTTAATAGCGTTAGCTTTGGCTCAGCTACTTCATCATCAGGCGCTGGTCTCATTACTGAACTCGTAAGTGCAGATATACTCTACCACAGAAGTGCTAGCCAATTTACAGGCGCTGGAGTATACGAGGTAGATACCACAACTATACCCGAACCAAGCTCAACAGCCCTACTTGGACTAGGAAGTCTCGCTCTTATTTTAAATAGAAAAAAGTAGCCTCTCACAAGAGGCTCTAACTACTTCTAATATCACAAGCACCATAGATAATTATGGTGCTTTTTTCACATACCCCTCTCTCCCTCTGACAAGCCACCTACACCTCAGCTGGGTATTCATTGTAAAGCTCACCTAACTCAATACTATTTCTTTAGCATTAAATCTCTTGGTTGACTGGTGAGCGAGCTCGATCAATTTTCGAACCAACACTTCTCCATTCTCTCCTTGAGATGCCTGGTAGAGTTCTTCAGCTTGCTGGACTAGCCCTTCATTAGTCGAGGGCTTGTATTCAAACGCAAACTTGTCAAAGTCATTACTACCAAATCCTTGTGCTAGTAACCTCTGTTGTTTATTCGTCAGCGATCGATGAACCTTACGACTATCATTAGAAAGCCACTCGATATAACGCTTCATCCCATCACCTAGGTCTTTAAAAAAGAACTGATCTTGGAATATCAATAACTCTAACACTCCATTACTGCGGATCACCATTAAGGGGACAAATGCAGCGAGTAATGGGAAGTAACGATTGGGGATCACACGACAGTGATAATAGCTTTCTACAACCTCGCTCACTTGCTCCCAGCACTCCAGATTTTTATAATCTAAGTCCTCGATTGGCATCCATTCGAGAAAGTGTTTTGTCGGATCAACAGTATCGTTAGCTACATCAAGATACAGATTACCAATCTGAATAGCATTCTGAAAATACTTGCCGTAAAGCATGATATAAACCGTCTTGAACGCACCTCCTTGAGCGACCCAATCCTTGATTAATTCAGATTGCTTGAGTTCTTCGAAAACTTGCTTACAGATCGGCTTACAAAAACCAACTGGGTATTTCATAAGGTTGGTATCTCCAGCCTTGCGTGGTGCCTCACATGAGGAATCCTCCTTGATAAGCCGACCAAATTTAGAGTCGACTTTCCCTCTCGCAATTTTTGCCAATTCCAAAAGCTCAGGCATTCGAGACACTAGCACCCTAGAAGTAAGTGCACATTGCTCCTCCTGTATCTCCATATCACACTCAAGTGCTAGAGAGATCAAATCCGTGATAGCCATGACTAGAGCAGCTCGCTTTTATCGCCGACGCACAAGCACCAGCGAGCTCAGACCAACAAGACTCAGGACAAACGAACTAGGCTCTGGGACAACAGTGATAGAAGTATTATCAGTGGTTTCCCATTGAGCTGTAGTAGCAATCACTGAGTCATTAAATTCATCATAAACGCCTGAGTTAATCACTATATCCAATTCCACCCAGGCATTTTTCATAAAACCAGAACCGTCATTGAAAGCCAATCCGAAATAAGAAGTGCCAGCAACGATCAGAGAAGCCCCTGGGACTGCAGAACTATGTAGCGATGTGCTCGCTGTTGTGCTTGTAAGACCAAAATCTATCGTTTCACCTAGACTGAAAGATCTAGCATGACCAAGCCCAGAAGTATAGAATTCTGTGCCATTCATAGAGTTCAAGATTAGATCTGCACTATTCTCAAGCGAACTAATGGAGAAATCAATCTGTGCATCATTATTAATGTCAAAGTTGACAGAAAATCGATTAGATGTATCTCGCCCCATCGCTACGACAGTGCTATTTGAAATAGTTGGTGACACCATCACAGCCGCGTCAACAGCAGGTGAAGCACAGAGAGCAGCGAGTGCACTGATTGATCCTAAAGATTTGTTCATATTTTCTATCGATTTCTGGTTTAAAAAACTACTTTAGCAATCTAGATTGTTAAAGCAATCCAAACTTTATAATCCACCTAGGCAGGCTTGCTTTAATCTCGTAACCGCTCCTTCTTTGGCAGTAACTTTAATTTGCTTACGTTCTGTTCCATTATCTTTGAAGTAATAAATGAGCTTATCTTTGCCTTCTGAAAGCTTGTAGACTCCAACAAAGGTAATGTTTTCTAATTTATCATATTTAGAGGCTTCAGCATTAGACAGCATAGTAGTAATAAACGTAATAATTATAATTATTTTTAGGTGCATTTTAAGTAATTTTTCTATCCTTAGTATCTATGATTTTTTAAATGAACTCAAATTCGTCAATAATGCTACTTATCAACATCCTGACCGATTCCTAGTTTAACCTTCATGCGGTCCATTTTCTGATTATCGCCAAATTTCTTATATTTCACAGTGCTGGTTAGATTTGCCAATGGCAGCAATTTTGAGAGAACGAGATAAACCACAACACAAACTCCTATACCCGCTACCATCCCTATCAATGGCCCAAGTAAAACGTAAGCAAAGAATGCCATAATTACGACCACGACCATCACTATCCCCCAACGCATTCTATTCTGCATCTTTGCAGAGTCGTAGACTGAATCATTCATTTCCACATCACTGACGCCAGCGACTTTTACATTCACTCTGTTATCAAATGGATTCTTCTCATTCTCTTGGGACTCGCTCATCACATAGAATTAATAGAAACACTCAGTATTTACAATTTATTTGTTAGTCACCCGTAGATCATCTCATCTTCTCCACCTTGCAATATAATCTTTCTATAGAAAGAATCAGCTGTAATATTTCGACATGATAAAAATTGATCTCAAGAGTTTTGTGAAATATTTGAGCAGCTTAATTCTATTGAGCTTAACGTTCTCAGCTTCTGCACAAAATGATGAACAGAAAGACTATCTAGAACTGAACGCTGAGCCAACAGTATGGCACATTGGCACTTTCTACTCACAAAAAATTAATCTCACCATGTATTTCTGGCACGATTTAGCCGGCGAAGATATCACAGGTAACGATCTTGGTGACACTAGGATGCGTAGAGAATTTCGTCACCCAGTTAGGACATTCAACAACAAACTACCTGTTGGTGATCACCACTTAAAGCCAATGAGCATGAGCTTCGAAGGCAAAAAGTATACATCAAATTCACTGGCTGTCAAAGTCCTCCCAAGAATCAATAAATTCAGAGGAACAAAGGCCTATTTTGCAGCTAAAGAAAGCACCGCAGGCACTTCTAACCAGCTAGTAATCTACGAATACCGTGACAAGAAAGATGAACTGCATGACTATGATTTCACTGAGCAAGAGCAATATAAAATATGGCCTCATGGCGGATCTACCTTCCAACGAGAAGACACAAATGGCAAAAAAGTCTGGGTCAAGATGCGCTATTACACAGTTGATTTCAAACAAGCTGGCAACATCACAGTATCATCAAAACATCTTAAGAAGGAAGCTCAAGAGCAGCAATTTTCAGTAATGATGAAAGTAGCCAAAGCCAAATAGAGCAATGGCTCAATATCTACGCAGGACTAGATCCGACATTTATGGTATAAAAATAAAACCAGTGATCTCTAACCGATTTAAGTTGCCCTACAGTAATGCAACAATACATTACTGGGTAATGAATCGATTAATAAAACACTCAATACTAGCAAGCTCCCTTTTCAGTGGATTGGCGCAGGCTGAAGACTTCAGCAATATCAAGCTAGGTAACTTTACCTCTCAAAACATCGCACAAGGCCAGCTCCAGGCTGATAAAGGAAGTGCTTCTATTTACAAGAAATCTGCAGACAACAGCATTGGCAGCCTTAGATTAAACGGTGGCGAAGAGAGTAGTGTCACCTACGAACTAAACAAGAAACTCCAGTCATCTGAGCTACTTTCGCTCAGCTTCCAAGCAGAACGATGGACCGCAGCCAAGCCATTCAAATTCAGAGTCCTCGCTAAAGAAGGCGTTTTATGGAAAGAAATCTATAATGGAGACAAGCTAGCGCTGAAAAAATTTTCCGCACCGATCATCATTGACTTAAAGAAAGGTAAATACACAGCCTTTCAGTTCACCACCGTCTCACCTGTGAACACAGGTGTCCTGATTGACAACCTCGTGGTTTCTGAAAACAAGCCGATGATCGTCACTGGCTCAACAGTTTCAGCTAAGCAAGTGCCGCTCCTAATAAGAAAAGATGACGCCACCGTGATGAATCTCCAGCTAAAGGCTGAGGGCGCTATCAATCCAGACTCAGTGAAACAAATCGTCTTCGACACAACAGGAACCAAACATGAGAATGTGGAATCTTACTCACTCTCAGCAGGCGATAAAATCCTCGCTACTGCGACACCTGGTGACAAATTAGTGTTCGATCTCGATCACAAACTCAAGAATGGCACGAACAGCTATAAATTGTCCGTAAAGCTAAAAGCTACTGCACCTCTGTCCGGAAGAGTTCACGCTAAACTAGATAAATACACACTGGCTAATGGTGGTGAAAAGGTATCTGACGAGAAAACTGTATCTTTAAGAATAGGCTACAACATGGCGCACGCTGGTGACATGGTAAAACGCACCAATGGCGAAATCACAACGTGTAAACGCTTCCGCATTCCTGGTATGGTGACCACTAATGCTGGAACTGTTCTCGCAGTGTATGACCTACGCTGGGGACAAGATGGCGACCTCCCAGGAGATCTAGACATTGGTCTTAGCCGTTCTGAAGACGGTGGTAAAACATGGGAAGCTCCTCGTCCTATCATGGACATGGGTGAGTATCTCGGCGAAAAGGAAAGCAAGAATGGTGTGGGAGACCCAGCTATTTTAGTAGACCGTAAAACTGGTCACATCTATGTCGTAGGTCTTTTAGCTCACGGACTGGATCGCGGTTGGTATTGGGGTTTATCTAAGCCTGGCATGGCTCCGAAAGACACAGGCCAATGTATCATTGTTAAATCTACCGATGATGGCAAAACCTGGTCTGAACCACTCAACATCACTAAATCTATCAAAGACCCAGTATGGCAGCTCATGCTTGACGGACCTGGTGCAGGAATCACCAAGAGAGACGGAACTCTAGTATTCGCCTTTCAATTCAAAGTCCCGAAAGGCAAAAAGAAGGGAAGGACATCATACTCTGGTAATTCAGGTCTACTTTACAGCAAGGATCATGGCAAAACTTGGAAGGTTTCTAAGGGTGTTCAGTATCCATCTGAAACTACAGAAGCTCAAGTAGTAGAACTCAACGATGGATCCCTCATGCTCAACTGCCGAATTTCTAGCGGTGGCAGAGCAGTCTTCACCACTAAGGATCTAGGCGAGACCTGGACTCGACACAAGACGTCAGGAAGAGGAACATTTAATATGTCTGGATGTATGTCATCTATCCTCCGCTACTCATCCACAAAAGATGGAGCCGAGAAAGATATCCTGCTCTTCTCTGGCCCAGCAGACGGTGGCAAGAAGCGTAGATCACACATGGCTATCCGCTACAGCCTCGACGAAGGTGAGACGTGGTCTAAACCATACGTTCTCGACGAAATCGGTGGCGCCTATTCTTGCCTCACACTTGTAGAGAACAATGGCAAAAAAGACATCGCTATCGTCTACGAAGGCAGTCAGGCCAACATGACTTATGAAGTTCTCACTCTAGAGGAACTCATGAACGCTGATAAATAATACTTCAGCAAAACAGTTCTGGCACTCGGAGCAGAAATCATTCAATCTACTTATGACTCAGCATTATAAGTAGATTTTTTGCGTCTTGGGATAACTAATTACACTAATAGTGATTTTGTTGTAACCATTCCACCCTCCACTTCTAAGTCTTACTAACTCTATTACTACTATGAAACTAAAGAACCTATTCCTCACTGCGTTCGCAGTGATCACCCCTATCGCTGCGACGGCTCAAGAAGCCAAGAACGCAGACCTCAAGAAAGTAGCCTCCCACCTAGACATGGATGGCCAATTCTTCATGGCTAACAATATCGAAGGCGACATCGCAAAGATCGTCGACCTAGGCGCAGACTGGTTACAAACTGCAGCAAAAAATGGCAAAGAAGGCATCCCTAAAGACCTAGATCTAGAAAAGATTTTCACCACACTAGGCGGCGACCAAGTCTACGCCTACGGACGATCCGCTAAATTTGCTGGCGACCACTGGGTGAATAAAATGTTCGTCCAAACCAACGGAAGTAACAAAGGATTACTTTCTCTCTCTGGCGAAAAAGCTCAACCATTTGCTGCATCAGCTTTCGCCCCTTCAGGCTCAGACCTAGCTCTAGAAATGAACATGGATGCTCGTCAGCTTACTAGCATGATGAAGCTCATGGAGCAGATGCCAAAGTGCCCAAAGACCGAAAGAATGATGAAAGGCATGAGCAAAAAACTACCTAGTGGTATCACTATGGAAGAAATGCTCAATCAACTTAACCTCAGAATCAGTGCTGCGGTTAAACTAGATGACAACAAGCGAGTAGAATGTCCAAAGTTCCCAGAATACACCTTCCCAGAAATGCACAGCTGCATGAGAGTCGAAGGCTTCAATCCCATCTGGAAAGAAGTAGGACCTATCTCTAAGTGGGTAATGAATCACGAAGTTCAGGAAGACGGAACTACTCTTCTCACTCCGAAAAATATGCCTAAAAGAGGCATGATGAAGGACAAGAAGCCAGTCATTCTAATAGACGAAAAGAATAACCTCATGTGGGCAGCAAGCAGTATCGAATTCCTAACAGAATGTAGAAGTGATGGAGCTAAACTGAAAGATGACGCAGCATTCAAAGCTATCTCTGGTGGTCTAACAGATGGAAATGGCCTTGCTTATATCTCCAAGCAAACCTGCATGGAAATCAGACAGGTAAAGGAAGCTAAGTATAAGAAGATGGACAAGAAGATGCTCTCTGATGATCGCATCAAAATGATCATGGATCACCTCACTGAATCTAAGAACGGTTACTTCGCAGCAATGACTAAAAGCGCTGACGGAATCCACATGGTTCTCAAAGCTCCATGCCCAATCAAAGAAATCTGTGGCGGAAAAGGCCGCAGAGGATGTCGTAGCAAATGTGGTAGAGGCCGCGGAAAAGGTTATGGTAAAGGCTGCAGCAAGTGCGAGAAATCAGCAGGCTGCGAAAAATGTGAAAAGGGTAAAGGCAATTGCGGCTGCGACAAAGACGGCGAATGCAAATGCCCAGCTGGCGAATGTAAGTGCGAAAAACAAGACGCAGCGAAAGATAAAGCTGAAGCAAATCCTACAGACATGTAGTAGAGTCAGATCGACTCACATTAAATAGAAAATTTATAGCATCAGCTCCTCATCATGAGGAGCTGATTTTTTTTAGCCTCAACGCTTATTCTTGCTACCCGATACATAATATGGCTTCATGTAACTCTATAAGATGAACGCATTTCTAACACTCGACTGGAAGCCCCCTGCTGGATTCATATCTATTGATGAATTCTATCAGCTAGTGGCGAAGAACCGCTCACAAAAGGACTATAAAATTAGCGCCTGTGAGTCACTCTTCAGACGTAAACCATCAGGCTTTACTCCCATAAAAAAATTGTTAGCTACAATACGAGAGCTCAAACAAGCAAGACCCGAAACCAATGTCATCTGTAGCTTCAATGTTTTCTCTTATAGCTTCCTAGTTGGAGCTAAAAACTATGACCTCATCCTCCCCGAAGACCCAAATAATCTCTACCGTTCTCAGGAAAAGGCATTCTCAGAGGCCTTGTCTCAAATTAATCAGTTTGAGCAGTCAGCAAAACCACTACCTCGTCAACTCAATACTGAGCATTACCTCACAGCGAGAAAACTACTCACTCGACCGTCAGCCAGAGAAGAACGAAGGATTCTTTGTGAGCTACTTATTTCAGGCAGAAGCACTGCGGCAGAGCTAGCAGAAGAGCTCTCTATCTGGCCAGATCTCATCGAGAGAACTCTACCCTTCCTGCAACAAATGAAACTCATCGAAAACGAAGATGATAATTATCTAATCAACTCCGAAAACCTCGCTTTCATCTATTTCCTACTCCGTGCTACAATGGGACTATGTGCTTTAGAAACTTTAACTCCTTTCCTTAGCCATGACTGATTTAGCTGATCTACTGAAAAACTTCCTTAGTCCCTTTGTCATCGCCTACGTCTTAGGTGTGATCTCGATCCCGATCTTGATCCCCTACATCAGCAAACGCTGGAATAAGAAAATCATGCGTCGACGCCTTGACGCAGGCCTAGACGAGAACATTCTCCAAAACCCTGAAACGGTTTTAAAACACCAGCGCAAGCAGACGATTACCGAGCTATTAGTCTTTATCATCCTCGCTTGCTCTCTGCCTTGTTTTATCATTTTATTCTTAAACTGCGCACCGTCATCTATTACCAAGCCTTTGATTCCTAACGGATCAACCATCCCGGCAGAGATTGATAAAATCAACATCGCCTTTGTCACCCTCTTGCTCTGGACATTAGTGAGTGGCACCACTATCGCTAAAAACTTCCTTGGTGGCCTCGCATTCAGAGCTGTCAGCATACTCAGCAACACCATCCAAGTAGGCGATCGCATCACGGTTCTAGATTACCATGGCGTTGTTAGAGACATAGGCATCTTCTACACTAGGATCGAGACCTTCGACCAAGACCTCATCTCCATCCCATCCTCCGAACTACTTAGCGCTACCATTTCGTCCACAAATGATGGTTGCCGATCATCACTCTGCGTTATTAAATTCCACCTCGACTCCCAAAACTGTCCAGACAAAAGACAAAAGGCTGAAGACATCATTTGGGAAAGCATCCAATCCTCAGTTCTATTTGACTTCGCTCATCCGCTAAAAATCCTCCATAGCCAAACGCCGATCAGCATCATAATCACAGCAAAAGTTCATGTCGCCTCGACATACGATGAACCTGAATTTAAAAGTGAAATCACCAAACGAGTGCTCAATAACTTCCACACTCACGATATCAAGTTGACCAGACACCTTTCCAGTTTAGATTAAGATCACTACGAATGCCTAACTCACAGAAACCACAATCAACTCTCTCTGACCTAGAACCCCTCATAGAAGACCTAGCTGAAGAAGTCCATATACGATGGATGGAAACCCGTCTTAATCAAGGCTGGACACATGGACCTAAACGAGATGACGACACTAAACAACACCCATCCCTCATCCCCTACCTAGACCTTTCGGAAGACGAAAAAGACCTGGATCGCGAGACCGCGAGACAGACGATCCAGAGCATTATAGATAGAGGATACAACATCGTCCCAGCTAGGCCCTAAATACTTGCTCATCTATTTTAGATGTTTCCTTGCAATCCTCTGTCTAACTATAGAGAATTCCCCCATGTCACCCAGCCCCATCGAAGCCAACTTACCTAAAAATATCATTTTGATAGGCTACATGGGCTGCGGTAAATCCACTATTGGCCGCGTCATTAGCCAACAGCTGAACTATCCCCTCATGGATACCGACCATTACATTGAGGAACAAACTAGCACTAAAATATCTGATATCTTTCAAAAACAAGGTGAAGAGAGTTTCAGAAACCTAGAAACGGATCTTATCAGCCAGCTATTAGAACAGAATATAGCCAAGCAGATCATTTCGACTGGTGGAGGCTTACCACTACGCGAATCTAATCGAGAGATGCTCAAATCACTCGGCTATGTAGTCTGGCTTAAGGCTAGCGTTAATTCCATTTTCGAGAGAACTGAGAAATCTAACCATCGCCCACTCCTGAATTCTGAAAATCCAAAAGAGACCATCTCCAAAATGCTAGAGCAGAGAAATCCCATTTACCAAGATTGTTCACACCTCACCATCCAGACTGACGACCTCTCTATCAATGACTCAGCCCACGGAATTATTGAAAGCGCTCGATACTTTTTCAGTAATTCCTGAAAAAACAATATGTTTATTATTTTGATTGCAAATTAACTATTATTATTGGATATTTATCCATATCACAACCGATTTGTTTTTCTCATGGGCATACTTAAACCATTCACCGACTCCAAAGGCCGCATTCCGTTCGAACTAGTGCGTCCAGAAATAAAGAAGGTAGAAGAGCAGATACGCGCTCAGGTAAAAGCATTTGATCCAAGTGTGGAGCCCTACATCGACTATATTTGCAACACTAGCGGCAAACGCATCAGACCAGCACTTGCTGTTCTTACCGGCGGAGCACTAGGCAAGATCACTAATGATAACATCAAGATTGGTGTCGTCCTAGAACTCATCCACATGGCAACTCTCGTGCATGACGACATCATCGATGGCGCATCTACACGTAGAAACCGCCCTACCCCGAACGCAAAATGGGGTAACGGAATGGCAGTTCTTCTTGGTGACGCACTTTTCTCACACGCTTTACTACTAGCCACTGAATTCGATGATATCGAAATCAACCGCAAAGTAGGCAGAGCATCACGTGAAGTCTGCGAAGGCGAAGTGATCCAGTCACAGCGCAGATTCGACCTCACCTTCACAAAAGAAGACTACTTCAAAGTCATCTCAATGAAAACTGGAGCTCTGTTCGCAGCTGCTACAGGCATTTCAGCCAACCTCTCAGGCGCTGATAAAGAGACTGAACAAAAACTCTTCGACTACGGAATGAAACTCGGCACAGCGTATCAGATCTACGACGACTGTATCGACCTCATCGGCAGCGAAGACAACGTCGGCAAAACTCTCGGCACAGATTTAGAAAAAGGAAAACTCACTCTACCAATGCTCATCCTCATGGAGAACGCAACAGAGGAGCAGAAGACTAAGCTCAACAAACGCATCCTAGATCAGCAACCTCTCGACTTCAAAGTGCTAGTCGGCATCGCTGACTATGCTGGAGCTATAGAACAATCTCTCGACACAGCATCTAACATGCTGCACGAAGCACGCTCAGGCCTCCAATGCTTAGATAAATCTAAGTATGCCACTGGACTAGCCGACATCACACTGTATCTCGATGGACTCATCGACAAGTGCAGGAAGTAACAATTCACTGAGGACACAATGAACCGCCGAGCCACTGGACTACTCTTTCTAGTCCTAGGCTGCATCTGTGCAATGTTCACCTGGGGACTAATCCTCAGCCTCTTTTTCTGGATTTTCGGCACCATGCTCTTCGCTAAGAGCTATCTAGATAACTAAAAAATCACCCCAGCTCCCGCATCGACCACAGCCCCCCATCTGTCTCTTTATAATCAGGAACCCTACTCCCACTACTCTTCCGATCTTCTTTCAGATAACCACCTTTTAGCCTCCCCACCACATCACTCACAAATCTCTTCCCACCGATCACCCCACCATCTACAAAGTAACGAGTCCTACAGCGCAGCTTCTCAGCCAGACTCAACTCACCACAACGCTCCTCCTCAGCCTCCCGCTCCTCCTTGCTAAAACCTCTACGCAGCCTCTTACCCTGCATATTAATCACCTCCTCACCATCCTCGAACAAGATCAACCGATACCTCTGAGCCACACTCCGCCACCCATAATGCTCCGGAGTGGGGAACCCCACCCAGCCATCATAAGCCGTATTGATTTCACCTTGATTATCTCGCTCCTGCATCACCCTAGCTAGTCCACGTCTCGACAGCTCTCCACGCTTCCCTCCAGCCACAGCCTCCGCATAGCTACACCATCGGTAGTCTTTAGAATCCTTTATCATCCCCGCTCTCACAGGATTCAGATCAATATAAGCTGCCATCACCCTGGCCGCATGACCATCCTCCACTAGCACACTCTTATAGCGAGCCTCCCACAGCGTTCCTTTCCGGCCATTATTAGCATTATACCATCGGGTAAATCTCTGCTTCAGAGTCTTCATAAAGTGCCCAAGATCCCACATCCGCTTAGTAAATTGCTCACGTAATTCCGCATAAGCCACCTTCCCCTTCTCAGTAGTAGACTCCGCCAGCGCAGTCAGGCGCATCCGGATCACCTCCACATAATCCTTACTACATATGAGACTGAGACGATCCAGCAGAGCCTCATCACTCAGCTCCTCATCCATCCTCGGCGGCACCTCTACCAGTATATGAAAGTGATTACTCATCACACAGAAACTCAACACCCGCACCCCACAAAACGCCTCATACATTCGCATATACTTCACAAACTGCTCCCTCTCCACATCACCAAACTTATAAGCACGATCCACCACCCTAGAAACGCAGTGATAAATCGCAGATCGTCTCTCCTCATCCACCCAAGGTGCCAGTAATCTCGCTTTAGCCATACAACTACCCTACCAACCCAAATCCAAACAACAAGCTTCTTCCTCCCTAATTTGTCTGTCTCTTTTTATTATCCTTTTTATTATCGAGTGCGTCGTAGTCACATGTTTGGCCGAGTCCGTTTGCGTCTCGGCTGGTTACTACTGAGCCGTTGGCGTTGTAGGCGGCGAAGGGATCTATCTCCATAGAGGGACAGGCCTTGGTAATTTGTTCTTTTTATTTTTTGATAGCAGGAAGCGTGACAGGCCTTTGGGGTGTGGAGTGTGGGGCGGAGCTGAAGCGGGTTTGGGCTACTTTATACCGAAAAACCCGTAGGTGCTTTGCGCTGTTTCTATTGATAGATAAACGTTTGTCAGCTTACCAATAGATCGTCTGGCTACTTATTTTTTTGAGCAAGGTAGCACGTTCACTATTCAGAAGTCAACGCCAACGAGGGAAAATCAAGCGAGCAACCAGCCCAGTAGCAAATAAGGTCGCATATACCGTAGCTACGACAACAAATCGGCCGTTCGACACGATGGCAATTCGGCGGTTAACACTTAGCAATAGATCATCTGGCTACTTATTTTATTTTTTTGCTTTCTCAATACGTGGTGTTGAACCATCCATCAAAATTGGAATGGTCACAACCGCTGGTTTCCCAGCTCCAGAATTAACTAATTCATAATAATCGACATAGCATAACCAGTGCGACTCTCCTTTGACGGCTCTATTATTATATTTCAACCTTATTTGATAAAACTTATACGATTCACCTTGACCCGTAACTTGATCGATAAAATGATTTGCATTCTTAATTATTAATTTAGCATCAAGATTATTAACTTTCAAATTTGATTTGCTTTGCTTGATCTCTTTTTCACCAAAGTAGAATTTAATTGGTGTCTTTTTCCCTCCTATATGAAAATTTGAAGCCGAAGCTAAATAGCCTTTTTGCTCCTTATCCTTGGCTACTCCGATTGTAGAAATACTTATGAAAATCAAGAGATAAACGAATTTACTTAACAATTGTGAATGTAGTTTCACCAGTATCCTCCTTTCCACTTGGAGTGCAATCCCATGAAATTTTAACTTCTCTGTATACCAGATTTGATTTAGCACTAGCTACTCCTGTTAATTCAGTTCCTGGATTACCAGTAGGTGTTGAAGGTAGAGTCCCAGCTAATGTAGAGGGGTGATCAACAGTTACTCCATAAATCCAATGAATGCTTTTTGAGGTTACGCCATCATAGAATCTCGCCCAAGCTTTAATAGTAATATCACCTTTAGTGCATCGGTGTTTAGAACCCCAGAAAGTGTCAACGTAGCCGTCATCCGTCCAGAGATTCTGCTCTGGAGTTATATCCCAGAATTCCCAATAATTAACTCGACCCAAAGGCATAGTCTTACCTTTTCTATTTTTTAAAGGTATTTCAGTTCCGTCTTGGTCTGTTATCTTATATTCTATCAGAATTTCTTGGTTAATTAAGCCTCCTTTTTTATCAACGGTATAATCATCTTCAGTAACATCGTCTAGTATTTTCCAAAATATAGACCAGCTATATTTACCACATGGCCCAGTAGAAGGTGGAAATTGACCAAAGCCTAACTGAGGTTTTAATCCCAATTCATCCAATCTTCCCACAGGATCATTCCCAACAAACGCATACAAGTTCACTCCCCCATTTTCCCCAATAGGGTCTCTTGCTAACCATCTACCTAACTCAGCACTATAATGTCTGAATTTATACATGTAGTAGCCTGTGAGTTCGTCTCTTCTTCTGGTGTTCCAGAGGATATGGTTGTCGATTTGGGTGGTGGCTACTTGGTTGCCGTTGGCGTTGTAGATCTGAACTTCTCCGTAGGCTGTGTAACGGTAGTGTTCTAGGATGTCGCCAGAGTCGTCTGATACTGCGTAGACGTGGTCTAGATAGTTTTTATGATACCATTCTAATTCAAATTTACTGCCGTCTACTGCTCTAGCGATGACGCTGTTGAGTCTCGATGGGTGAGCCATGATGTCGTTCTGGATGACGGTTTGGCCAGCTTGGTGTTTGTGCTCAGCGCATTCGCTGTTGCCCCACCAGATGAGTGCGGTGGTGGTAGTGCCTTCCTTGCGGATGACTCGGCGACCTAGGGCATCATAGCGGTATTCTACGTCGTCGTTGTCGACGTCTACTTTGATGATTCTGTTGTCTAAATCGTAGTCCACTTCATACTCTTTACCGTTTTGTTCGTAGGTGGTCAAGTTGCCTTTAGCGTCGTTGGTGGTGGCGTTGCCGGCGATCTGGGTGATTTGGTCGGCTACGCTGTGGTTACGCGCTTCTGTGGTTCCGTCTTTGGTGGTGGAGATCCAGTTGCCTGCGTCGTCGTAGTTCCAGCTTTGGGCGTTGTTAGT
>CAKZNV010000226.1 GCA_937132085.1 uncultured Rubritalea sp.
TACACTGGCTTTGCTAGAAATGTGGCTCACCTCATGGATCATCCAGATTTTGAGTTGATCGAGCATGATGTAACAGAGCCATTCGATCAGGAAGTAGATCAAATCTACAACCTAGCATGCCCAGCTTCACCGCCTCATTATCAACAAGATCCAATCTTTACGACAAAGACAGCAATTTTTGGAGTCATCAATTGTTTAGAGCTAGCGAAGAAGTATGGAGCTAGAGTATTTCAAGCATCAACATCGGAGGTTTATGGTGATCCTCTAGTGCATCCACAACCTGAGGGCTACTGGGGCAGCGTGAATCCTATCGGAATCAGATCTTGTTACGACGAAGGTAAAAGAGTCGGAGAGACTTTGATGTTTGATTACCATCGTCAACATGGGGTGGATATCCGAGTAGTGAGAATTTTCAATACCTATGGACCAAGAATGAATCCAGATGATGGTAGAGTAGTTTCTAATTTTATCGTTCAAGCCCTAAGAGGTGAGGACATTACTATCTATGGTGATGGGAAACAGACTAGATCATTCTGCTATGTAGATGATTTGTTAGAAGGTTTTGTCAGACTAATGAATCAGGATGAAGTGACTGGACCTATCAATATTGGCAACCCTGGTGAGTTCACCATGTTAGAGTTAGCTGAAAAGGTGTTGTCTAAGATAGACAGTGCTTCCAAGCTTACCTTCCTGCCACTCCCAGGAGATGACCCTAAGCAGAGAAAGCCAGATATTACCTTGGCCAAAAAGCATCTGGATTGGGAACCTAAGATTAATTTGGATAAGGGCCTAGATAAGGCAATCGAGTATTTTAAAAGCGCAATAAAGTAAATAAAATGAAAAAAGCACTAATAACAGGTATAACAGGACAAGATGGCTCTTATTTAGCAGAGTTTTTATTAGAAAAAGGCTATGAGGTTCATGGTATTAAGAGAAGAGCATCTTCTTTTAACACTCAGAGAGTTGACCACATTTACCAAGATCCACACATCGAGAATTCAAGATTTCATCTTCACTATGGAGATCTAACAGACTCATCTAACCTCACAAGAATACTCAGTGAAGTTCAGCCTGATGAAGTTTATAATCTAGGAGCTCAGTCACATGTAGCCGTATCATTCGAGTCACCAGAATACACTGCTGACGTGGATGCTATCGGAACTCTAAGACTTCTTGAAGCGATTCGTTTCCTAGGATTAGAGAAGAAGAGCAAGTTTTACCAAGCGTCTACTTCTGAACTGTATGGTGAAGTGCAGGAAATCCCTCAGAAGGAAACAACACCTTTCCACCCGAGATCACCGTATGCAGTTGCTAAAATGTATGCTTACTGGATCACAGTAAACTACCGTGAATCATACGGTATCTATGCGTGTAACGGAATTTTGTTTAACCACGAATCTCCTCGAAGAGGTGAGACATTCGTGACTCGTAAGATCACTAGAGCTATCGCTAACATCTCACAAGGCATAGAGCAGTGCTTGTTCCTAGGGAATATGGATGCTTTAAGAGACTGGGGACACGCGAAAGATTACGTTCGCATGCAGTGGATGATGCTACAGCAAGATACTCCTGAAGATTTTGTTATCGCTACAGGTAAGCAGATTTCAGTGAGAGAGTTCGTTACATTATCCGCTAAAGAGGCTGGCATAGAGCTAGCATTTACAGGCGAAGGTGTGGACGAAATAGCTACAGTAACTGCAGTCGATAACAGCATTTCTCCAGCTATTCAGATTGGTGACGTGATTGTCAAAGTAGACACTCGCTACTTCCGACCAGCTGAAGTTGAAACACTTCTAGGAGATCCTACTAAAGCTAAAGAAAAGCTAGGTTGGGTTCCTGAAATCACGGTAGAAGAGATGTGTGCAGAGATGGTTGCTAATGATTTAGACCACGCTCGTCGTCATGCTCTCCTCCAATCACATGGACACAACGTTTCAGTAGCAGTAGAATAATGTCTAAGAAATTACTCATACTCGGTGG
>CAKZNV010000227.1 GCA_937132085.1 uncultured Rubritalea sp.
CCTTCCCAGGTGCGGGGTTTTCTTTTGCCCAACTAATGATATTTGAAACGTTAATCTTCTTCTAGATCAATCTGAACATTTCATGAATTGGTCTAAAAAAAGAACCGAAGAGATGCTTTAGACAAAGAGCCCTTTCATGATAAATTTAGGTTTGTAGGGACTGAAATTTGTTAAAAATTTTAGCTATTTCTACAGTCTACACAAACAAAAAAATTAAATCATGAAACTAACAACTAAAACCTTATTATTGCTCGCAGCTACTACTGCAGCTTCAAATGCAGCACTCTCTGTATTAAATGCTGACTTTGCAGCTGGTCTCGCTAACTGGACAACTGTTTCCACAGGGTCTGACGCACTTGAAACATCTGGAGCAACAGACTTCAGAGCAGCATCTGGCTCAGACAACTGGTGGGCAGACACCACAGGTGGAGAAACAGGCGTCGTCCTTTTTGAAGGAGATAACGGTAACGAAGCTGGCTATATTTTCCAAACTGTAGGCACTGCTGATGCAGGAACTTATACCTTTTCTATTCTCGAAGCTGGTATCACAAGCTTTGGTGGTGGAACTGGTGCTATCGTAGAGTGGGGCTTCTCAACTGATGGTGGTGCTACTTTTGTAGGAACCAGCGGCTCAGTCTCTCAGAATGCAGGTGACCCACTTGCGTCAACTTCTGATCTCGATCTACAGAACGCTGCTCAAGGTCTTGCAGGCACAGCATTTTCAGGAGCTTCAAGCTTCACTGCTGTAGGCGGTGAAACTGTTACTCTAGTAATCCGTAAGAGCCACACAGCTGGACGTAACATTGCTACAGTTGCTGACACTTCTCTCAGCTTCACACCAGTCCCAGAGCCATCATCAACAGCTCTTCTAGGACTTGGTGGACTTGCTCTCATTCTACGTCGCCGTAAGTAATTCTTAAAATACACTGTATTATCATTTCATATCAACCCCGCCCCTTACCAGGTGCGGGGTTTTCTTTTGCCCTGAGGAATTGAACTCGTTGAAGTATTGAAGAAAAAATTTAGATAAATGAAGTCGAATTCAAAAAGTGGTTCAAAAAAAGCACCAAAGAGATGTTTTAGACTCATCTGACTTTCATGATACATTTGTGTTTGTAGGCAATAAATACCTTTCTTGAGAAAACAAGATCCACCTACACTAAAACACTAAAACACTAAATAAAACTAAATTATGAAACTAACACTATTAACACTTGCGGCTACTACAGGCATAAGTAGTGCTGCAACGCTAGCTGTCAGCCACACTACAAACTTCAATAATGCATTCAACATCAACACTGTTGGTGGAGGATACACTTCATGGCAGACTGCTGATGCGACTAACTTAAACACTGGTTCTACTGATACAGGTATCGTATTTTCCTTCAGCTTCACAGGTGATGCTCAAGGTTCAAGTGGTGGACCACAACTTGATGCAAACGGCGTCATCATCGACGGCGCAGCTAACCATTCAATGAACCTCAATGCTTCCACAGCAGCATCTGGGACACAGTTTTTCACTCTAAGCGCAACTGGAACAGCTGACTTAACTGGAGCACCAGCAGGAGCAACAGGTGTAACAGTGATCAATGAAATGATCACTATTACTTTCAACAATGTCAGCATTGCTGGATCTGGAAACAACCCTTTTAATATCACTATCGTTGATGCAGCAGATGGAGCTAATACCGTTACTGGCGCAGCTGGATCCTACGCCACCTTCGCTGATCGATCAGTAGCAGCCAACTGGAATGAAGTAGGCTTCGACCCTACGGACGGTGGAGCTGTTGCAGGTAGCACTACCTCTCGTCAATTCAACTATGGAGGTTCAGCAGGAGGATTCGGTCTTGGCGAAGCACTCAAGGCAGGTGGAGTTATTACCTACACTTACGACCTAGACTTCACACCAGTCCCAGAGCCATCATCAACAGCTCTTCTCGGACTTGGTGGACTTGCTCTCATCTTACGTCGCCGTAAGTAATTTTTTTAGAATACACTGTATTTTAATTTCATGTGACCCCCGCTCCTTCCGAGGTGCGGGGGTTTTCGTTCATCACCCTAGGAATATAATCTGCTCGATAGATTCGAGTGACAAAAAACTAAACTATATTACACTACACTATGATCAAAACTCTTCTCATCTCAGCACTATTTTCTAGCCCCTTGCTTGCGGAAACAATGGTCGAAGCCGTCACTCCAGCGGTTCCAGTCATGGAGCACAAAGCTCAAAACGCTATTTTCGGCCTTAAAGTAGAAGGCCCCTGTGTCATCAAAGGTTTAAAGTTAGATCTAACAGGAACCACTTCATTAGATGATATCGAAGCTCTCGAGATCTACTCTCAGGACAAAGAGACTCCAGATTACAGAAAAATGAAGCTCTACCATAAGCTGACTGACTTAAATCAACTTAGCGTAAAAAAAGACCTTACTTTCGGAGAAGGCACACACTATCTCTGGGTGAGTATCGATATCAAAAAGAGCACTGACATCAGTAACAAGTTTGCCGCAAAAATCACTGAACTTCAGTTAGCAGATGAAACTATACAGGTGAATGCTAGCTCTAGAATGCAACGAGTAGGTGTCAACGTCAGAGACACTGGAGATGACAACGCTAAAGGCTACAGAATCCCAGGAATCGTCACTAGTAACAAAGGCACATTACTCTCCATCTACGACACTAGATTTGACCACGCTCGTGATCTCCAAGGCCACATGGACATTGGTCTGAGCCGCTCAACCGACGGTGGTCAGACTTGGGGACCTATGAAATCAATCATCGATATGGGAACCTACGGTGGGCTTCCTGAGAAATTCAATGGTGTCAGTGACGCCTGTATCCTTGTGGATAAAAACACGGGTCATATTTTCGTAGCTGGATGCTGGATGCACGGACTTAACGACAACCAAGGAAACTGGATCAAAGATCTAGATCCTAAAAGTAACCACCACAAACACCAATGGAATGGCACAGGATCTATGCCTGGTCTATCACCTAAGGGCACTTGCCAGTTCCTCATGGTAAAAAGTGAAGATGATGGAGTCACATGGTCCAAACCAGTGAATCTAACAGAGGCGCTAAAAAAATCTGAATGGCACTTATTTGCTCCTGCTCCAGGTCGTGGCATCACTATGTCTGATGGCACTCTAGTCATGCCAACTCAAGGCCGTGACGAGAACTCAAAGACCTTCTCTAACTTCATTTATTCCAAAGATGGTGGGAAGAGCTGGAAAGTCAGTAATTTCGCTAAGTCCGACACCACAGAATGTCAAATCGCTGAACTCAGTGACGGCAGCCTCATGCTCAACATGCGTGACAATCGTAACTATTACTCAAAAGACATCCCTGAGAGTGGTCGAGCAGTGCATGTGACCAAAGACCTTGGCAAAACCTGGACTGAGCACCCAACTTCACGTAAAACGCTACCAGAGCCAGTATGCTGTGCAGGTCTACTAAAGCACACTTTCAAAACAAAGAGAGACGGATTACCACAAAGCATTCTCATCTTCTCCAACCCACCAAATAAGACAAAAAAAGGTGGCCGTAACAAGATCACTATCAAAGTCAGCCTAGACGACGGCATGACCTGGCCAGAAGAATACCACCTCCTGTTAGACACTTACAAAGGAGCTTATTCATGCCTCACCTCAGTAGACGATGACCACATCGGCATTCTCTACGAAGGCAGCCGCTCAAGAATTTGCTTCCAAAAGATAGCCATCAAAGACCTGCTCACAAAAGAGAAGTAATACCATTTACAGAATAGATCTCTCAAAAATCTAACACTTTTTGAGAGATGCCCCTTTGATGTATTTCTGCTGAGTGGCTAGTTGTCTGGAAATTGGTTTCTCACCCAGCGACGTTAAGATAGTATTTACCAGTGCCTTTATCAGTGGCGGTATATTTCTCCGGTAATGGGTAATAGCAGGGTAAATGCTATCTATTGATTCGTCGGCATCTAGACAAATAACTGAAATGTCTTCTGGGATTTTCAAGCCATTGCTCATCATCCAAGTGATTCCTGTGAGGAGGTTGTCATATTCGTAGAAAACGATGACAGTCGGGATCTGGCTTTTTGATAGTTTAGTAGTTAAATATTTTTCTAACAATGGAATCACTCCATATTCAGGAAAGCCACTTTCAACTTTTATATCCAGCTGCTCGAATCTCTGAGTGTATGCCTTTTTAAGTAGCTTAGATCCTTGTGCTTGTATGTGGCGTTCTACCACATAAACGTGATGATGATTGTGCTGAGCTATCAAATTGGCCAGATGTAGTCCTGTCTCAACCCAGTCCACATCGATAGAAGGATAGTCTATACCGTCTGAAGGGCTCCCAAGAACCACACAAGGGATGCCTTGTTGTAAAAACCAGGATTGAGTGGAGAGAGAGGCTTGGACTAGTAACCAAAGGTCTGTAGTGGTAGAACTAATCAGCCTTTGAAGGTGCCGTTTGGGCCGCTGCATTTTAATGGCTCGGCTGGTTTGGACATCTAAATGAACATAATCTTGTAGCTGTTTCTCTGTTTCTGCAATGAGCTTGATGAAGGGAGAACCCATCTCATAGAGTTCATTTGGTATCAGTAATGTCGCATGAAAACTCGATGATTGAGACGCAGCAGTCGCTAGGATCTTACGATTTTTACCTTGTGAGGACTCGATAAGCCCCTTGCCTTCTAAAATTTTTAGCGCTTCTCGGATACTGCTTCGACTTACCCCAGTAAGCTTAGTGAGTGAATTTTCTCCCGGTAAAAAATCCAGGAAATCACCATTGATAATTTTACCTTCGAGGTAGTCTGCAACTTGTTCCGCTAGTGATGGCTTTTTCCACATATGAACATCATGTATTATTTTTAGACAAGTTGAAAGTAATTTAAAACAGTGAGATATGCGTCCTATATTACGTCGTCATTGCGAAAGCTCGCTCTGACAGTAATTAATACAAATCAAAACTAACTATGAAATTAACAAACTTACATTTATCTGCTATCGCCGCGTTGGTGACAGCTGGAATCAGTGGTTCGGCGACAGCTGCCACTATTATTAACTCCATCGATGGCTTCGGATCTGCATCGGCTGACTCTTCTGGCGACAACGGCTTCACGTTTACAACGGGAGTTCTAGGCACAGACAACCAGCTTAGCACGATCGAAGTAACTGCACCAGATGGAGCAGGAACACAGTCTCTAACACTTCAGTTTTTCCTAGACGCTGATCAAGATTCTAACACTTGGAATCCAACAGTAACGGTCCTCGCTACCTCAGATGCTCAAATATTTAGCGACACTACTTCAGCTACTACCACTTGGACATTTACAGGTCTACCTACTCTAGCAGACAACACAGTTTATGGTGTTCGCTATGGTAATGCAGCAGGAACAGCAGCATCAACAAGCCACCGTTATGTGGGTGTAGGCACAAACACAGCAGCGAGTATCACAGAAACTGGAGGTCACATTTTTGACAATTCAGCTCCTGTATTCACACGTGGAGCTCCTATTAAGGTTACCACTGTGCCTGAGCCATCTTCAACAGCTCTTCTAGGCCTTGGTGGACTTGCGCTCATTGCTCGTCGCCGTCGCTCTTAAGCAGTATTGTGTGTATTTAATACAACATTCATTTAATTTTTCCCGCTTTTTGGATAATGCTTTCAAGAAGCGGGTTTTTCTTTTGCTAGCCTTATTACCTCATGAAAACCTTCATCTCTAACATCCTCTTTCTAGCCTTCACTTCCTTAGTGCATGCTAACATAGCCTTCACCAATGCAGATTTTTCTACGCATGGAACGCCACCTCCGAGTTGGACACTTTCGTCTGGATCAGCGCAGGCTTGGAGCGCAAATAGCACACTAGTAGGAACCTCATCAGGTAGTGCTTGGTCGGTTCAGCAAGTATCCGCAGACAGTCTAGCTGCTAATACAACGTATGCTTTTTCTGTAGATGTAGGTTGTAACACTAGCTCAGATACAGGGACAGGAGTCTGGTCAGTGATGCTAGGCACATGGGATGGAGCTACATTCACCCCTCTAACTGGAGCAGGCTCTGGCCAGTCATGGAGCTTGACCAGAACAGGATCTAATCTTTCTTTTACTGGAGGCACTCAAGAAAATCAAAGCTTTCAGTTCACCACAGGCTCCACCCCTCCTACTGATCCGGTAATGGTTCAACTCAGTATTGATGGTGTTTTAGCATGGATGTCTTTTGATAATGTTTCTCTTACTGAAGTCATCCCTAGTGGCATTGATAATGACTCCTTCGAGATAGCTCCCGGTGGCGGCACACCGACAAACCTCCAAAATGCTGCTCCTGAAGGCTGGACTAGAACTCTCACAGCAGGCACTGAGGGAATTTATTTTAGTGGCGTATCGAGCGACCAAGCTTGGAGCTACGCCTTTGGATCTACAACGGTAGGATACATCGCACAGCTCACTGACATCACGATTTCCGCAGACACCGAATACACTATCCTTACTGATTTCGCTCGCAACAGCTCTAGTGGCACAGCTGATTTCAGCATCGAGGCATGGGTAAATGGAGTGCAAGTAGATTCCGTTTCTTCAGAACTTAAACATCAGATTTTTCTCTCTTACGCCCTGCATTTAACCACTGATCAACTCGCTAGCTACATTGGTCAAAAACTGGAAATCCGTCTTGGTCGCAGTGGCGGAGACCAATGGTTAGGCCTCGACAATGTGCGAGTGCAGACCCGTGATAAAAGCACCTTGGAGGTGATGGTGATAGGAGACTCCATCACTCAAGGACGTAACAACGGCAACTATAGTTACCGCTATGAACTCTGGAAAGACCTTGTGGATCTTGGCATCGATTTCGACATGGTGGGCTCTCACGATTTTAACTATCTGGGGTCAAACACATCGGGTAATTTCCCTGACTACATGGGGCAGGAATTCGACCGTGATAATGAAGGTCACTGGAACTGGGACACGGATCAGGTGCTCAATGGATATTCTGAATCTACTCTGAGTAGTTATGCACCAGTTCCCAGCACAGGAACGGAAACTCTCTCGGTTTGGCTAAAAGGATACCAGCCAGATTATGTGCTAATCGCTCTCGGAAGAAACGACTGTAACCGAAATCAAGGGGCTGCGAATTATGCGACCCGGATGGGCTTAATCATTGATGCTCTGCAAGCTGACAACCCAAATGTAACTATCTTTGTAGCGAGTATCCTTGATGCCAATACAGGAGGCGATGAAACTAGCTACAATGCTCAGCTACCAAGCCTAGCAGCCAATAAGACGACTGCCACTTCATTAGTCGTTCATGCAGATATCGGCAACATTTCTGGGCAGACAAGCTTCGATCCATCTATCCATACCTATGACAATACTCACCCAAATACAGCAGGCGAAGCCGTAGTAGCGGATCACTGGGATGTGGTTCTGACTCCATATTTGACGGAGCAAGACATCGTCATCACAGCGCCAGATGCTACAGCCACTGAGCTGGGGCTCACTACTGGGACGATCAGAGTAGAAATTCCGAATAATCATAAAGAGCGCACGGTATCCTACTCACTCACTGGCACAGCACAAGAAACGATCGACTACACCTTATCAACAGGAACAGTCAGCATTCCAGCCAATGCCACGAGTGTAGACATTACGGTGACACCTATTGCTGACATGCTAGCAGAAGGTGACGAACCACTTGTTTTCACAGCGACAGCTGGTGATGGATATTCCACTGGTGGTGTGCAGAATGCCGCAACAGTCACAATACAAGATCACCCTATAGAGCAGCAGAAGATCACCGCCTTCGGTAGTGTAGCCAATGCTAACCTACCCGAAGCGGATGATGATGCAGACTGGGATGGTGACGGAGTCTCAAATCTAGTAGAAATAGCTCTCGGAACCTCCGCCACTAACCCTAGCGAAATCCCAGAGTTCAGTGTCTCCTTCACAGCAGGTGACGCAGAGTTTCACTACTCAGTTTCAACATCAAATCTAGGGGTCACCGTAACACCATTCTATTCTGAGACGCTCAAAGCTCTCTCTTGGAGCGACACACTTACCATTAATCTAGAATCAACCAATAGTGGCAAAAATAATTACAAGGCTACTCACAGTAGCCCTGATGATAAGATATTTTTCCGGCTGAATGTGAGTAGATAGTGAGACACCAACCGGAATGATTGGGATTACTTCACCTGAGCATGAGTGCTCAGGACAGAAGCTCCTTCTAGATCCGTATCTGTGGCTGGATTGTAGAAATGCACGTAACTCACACCGATCGGAGTCGCTAGGTTACAGCTTACTTTGATATTGGTTTTCTTACCGTCTACCATCAATGAAGCATCACCTTTAGTAGCAACACCCTTCCAGATGATCGCTATCTCATGGGTTTTCCCCGGAGTCAAAATCTGCTTACCGTTCACTTTGCCATCTGCATCGATTTTTAGCACATAGTTAGCAAATTGATCCACTGTCGCATCGCTAGCACTGAACCAGCGATCACACAGAGCGATTTGTAAGCCTGAGCCACCTTTTTCAAGACGCACCTTAGCAGTCACTTTACCTGTATCACCTGTTGGGAAGTTCCAAGTAGCACCTTGGTTAGGATTATCCAATGTCTCATCTTCTAGACGAAGCAGGCGCAACGCTCCCTCTTTCACTTCAGAACCAATCGTGCGATTATACGCACAATGTCCTACCTTCTTTTGGATAAACTGATGAGTCGTCCAGTCTTTAGCTCCATCTTTAGCGATGTCTGAGCTACGTTCCTTTTCATAGAGCCAGCGGACGTCCATAATCATCAGGCGGCGATGAATCTTGTGCTGACCACAGCTATAAAGAACACGATTTTTATCAAGCTGAACGATCTCTGCCTGATGCTTTCCTCTATCTTGGCTACCACTACGAGTTCCGTAATCGCCATTGTTGCGGTGCTCATCGAGAATTAATTCACGGAAGCCAATCCAAGTTTTACCTTCGTCTTCAGAAATTGCTGCATGGATAGTGTCTCGGTTAGTGAATGCATCTTCACCTCTGCCTGTCGCTGATGCTATTTCTGGTAAAGCTGTGGTATTCGACCATAGGAACAAAATGCGCCCATCTTCCATACGATGGAATGTTGGCATAGTGATCGTTCCCCAGAACCGAGATGGTTTAGCCTCACTCCACGTCTTGCCAAAATCCTTTGAAAAGCTCTCGTAGTGCTGGTCTTGCGCTGTGCGAGCTACCATCCATATCTGCTTATTCTTAAGCTCTATCAATGTAGCTTCTACCATACCATGATTCCATCGAGTTCCTTTATGAACGCCGCCTGGCTTATGGTGCGGTGACTTCACTACATTCGAACGGCTCCATGTGACGCCTTGGTCATCAGAATACCATGTGTAACAACCGCCACCATGACCAGGGATCAAGATGCGCTTGTTATCATTCACCCAAATTGGGTTACGTAATATCCCACCAGGACGTGCAAATTTGCCATCCTTGTCTTTAACTAGGCTCCATATCCCGTCGATTCCACCTTCAGTCGTATAAACTCCATCATTTTTATTATTTCCACGATACAGTGGCTCGAAGCGGATATACTCACCAGTCGTAGGGTTCTGCGCAATTGCTGGAGATTCCTTCCCAAGACAAGTAGCTCCTGGGTAGTTCTTATGTAAAGGAACAGATTTCCAGGTCTCACCATTATCGAGAGATTGCAGCATCTGCTTGCCGCCTTTTCCTGGGTAATGACGGATTTCTTTTTCAGAAACTCGGATCAAACCACGTCCTGCATCAGCTGGAGGTGTGGCAACAATATACGGAGCATCCACTGCAAATGCAGAGAGGCTAATCAAGCTCGTTAGAAGTGTTAATGTTTTTTTCATTTTGTTAGATTTGTTTGTTTCGTTCTCAGATACCTTATTATTTAGACGGAATAGTAGCAGAATACTTCAATCCTTTTACTTCACGATAGGCATTACCATTCTTTTCTACTGGGCTGAAAGAGAATACCCACTTCCAAGTAGGAGCAGATTTCACCAGCACTGAGTTCCAGCCCTTCTTAAGCTTAATCTTCGCAGGTTCACGACTTGTGTAAACATTATCAATCAGAGCAATTTCTTTATCAAGCTTACCTGGGTTTTTCCACTTCGGCGGATCGATACGCTCTCCGTTGATCCAGATATTACAGTCCTTGTTAGAACTCCAATCACCATCCAGTGCAGATCCAGCACGCTTGTCTGATGTAGAAATTGTGTTGAATGAGATCCAAGCATCCACTTCTTGATCCACTGGGCTATACACATTTGTGTTACCCCACACGATCGTCTTGCCTCTAGGCTTACCACCGTAGCGGCTAGAGAATCCGAAGAAGTGACGAGAGTGAATTGCTCCACCATAGACAGGAGCGCTCCAATTCATCTTCTTACCATCTACATCGTAGCTATCTTTGATCATTCCCTTTTCTAATTCAGGCACTTCATTGTTAGCTACCTGACCTAGCAAGCGCCATTCAATATCATAGGTCTTCACCATGATGAATGGTGTGTTAGAGTGGAAACGATCACGCATTTCAGCGATACGATCTTCAAAATTAGCATACGCAGCGTATTCAGCAGTTCCCTTGTTAGGAAGCTTTGCCCAGAACTCACTTCTGTCCTTAGCGATCCCCTTCCAGACTGCTTCTGAATATGCCACCATCGCTGGAATCACTGGGTTGTTTGTAAGTCCTACTTTTTCAAATTCTACGTAAGTATCTGGCCAATACGCAAGGATTCCACCGATCTGAACCTCATCTCCGTGAGGAACACGACATGGCTGCTGGAAGAACATACGAGATGCGAAATCAAGTGCTTCAAGGTGGTTCACATAATTCGAACGTGAGTCAATGTGCTTAGTTCCACCGAACGGTCTAGAATTTGCCCATGTCTGTGAAACCTGCTTAGCTCCTCTGAAAGTCATTCCTTTACTCCAACCAATCACCTCACGGCCATTCGCTTGCACTGCCTTGTGGAGAGCTGGTAGGTAGTTACCGTTTACTCGTTCTTCAGCATGGCGAACCTCGTCAGTTCCCACATGCACATATGGCATACGCTTTGCATCCACTAGTGAGCAGAGTTCATCTACTAATCCGATCATGGAGGAAAGAGCTCTTGGCTCCTTCATGTTTTTAATACCTAGACCATGACGAAAAGCCTCGGAGTGCCCCGGTGAGTCGAACTCAGGAATGATCATGATTCCACGAGCCCAGCAGTAGTCAGCCATGTCCTTGAATTCAGCCTGTGTGTAGAATTTGCCATGGTGACGACCAAATGCCTTCTCTGATTGAAGATCTGGGTATTTCTTACTCTCTAGTCTCCAGCCAAAGTGATCAGTAAGGTGCCAGTGGAAGACATTCATCTTGTGCTTCGCCATCACATCTATCTGCATTTTCAACTGCTCGATTGATTGGAAATTACGCCCTACATCGTGCATAAATCCACGAATCTTAAATGCGGGATAATCGTGAATTTCACAGGCTGCAACAGTAGCCTTACCATTCTTGTTCACCACAAGCTGACGCAATGTCTGCACACCGTTGTATAGCCCAGCCACAGTATTGGCTGAGATCACTACACCTGTGTTAGAAGCTACTAACTTGTATGCTTCCTTATCTTGCCCAGCCCATTGCTTAGCACCCTCTACTTTACTGATCTGGAGGAGAATCTGTGTTTTGGCATCTCCACTCACTATGATCTTATTCTTCTTCAGAATCTTATCTAGCTCAGCCTTGAGTTGTGAAACTCGTAAATCATCACCCTTAATCTGTGGCAAAACTACGTTCACCTGATTGAGAGTAATAGCGTCCTCTTTCCATTCTATAGACTGAGGCATTGGCAACAGCGCTGGTTTTTTCTTATCAACATTCTGGTCCGAGGCCTTCAAGCCCAATACAGAAATACACAACATTGCTACACCTAGAGTGAGCCTTGAGCTTATCTTCATCTTATTCATGATTTTCATAGTCCTTTTTGAGCTTACACAATCTAGTATAAACACTGAAGATATATTACACACACTATTCATGAGTATTATCATGCATTTAGTGGTCTTTTAATAATACCAGCCCCCTCACAAGCTCAGAGACTAACCCTGATCTATAAAAAAGCTCCTCTTCACAACATGCACGACGCAAAGGGAGCTATTATATTCTAACGACTTATAAATCCTAACTGATTGATTAAAGTCCGAAATCCTAATTCCCGTAGACTTCGACTTCGCTAAAGAAAACAAAATTTCTATCAAATCCAGCCGTCTTTTTGTAGTTTTCTGTGCTGACGATTTTCACATACCTAGCCTTAGCACCTTGGAACTTCAGCAATTTCTGCTGCGCTTTAGCGAAACTAAAGCTGTGTGATGACACTTTAGCATAGGTCTTCCCATCAGAGCTTACATAGACTTCGACATTCTTAGTAGAACCAATCTTGGGAACACCTATCTTTACAGCATTGATGCTCTTAATTGATTCCAGATCGATAGTCACATGCTTTGGAAAACTCTTAGAGCTGCCTGTAGCGTAGCAGGTTTTATCTTTCTCACCCCAGATTCCGTCCGTTAATCCACCATTCCAGCCGAATTTATTTTCATCCGAACTTACGTAGCTTTTGTTTTTCGCTAAGTTTGTCCCTAAATCACGGTCTATTGGCCAGTGCGTATGGAAACATCCCGCTGGCAAACCTGCCGCATTGCTGAGATTGGGTAGAGCTATCTGGTTCCATGCAAACCTTGCTTGAGTCGGATTCTTTACCTTATCGCTAGTTAGCTCGATTACGTCCCCTTTGACTATCGCTATTGCTGGAGACCATTCACCAGACATATCGGCCACCTCGAAGTGGTTCAGATCTTTTCCGTCACGGCTTTTCAAGCCCTTACTATGATCAAAACTAATCGTGATTTTCCCCTCACTTACCTTGTAATCTTTAAATAGAGGTCCGGAATAAACCAAGTCTGTTTTACCGTAGTCTTTAACCAGTGCCCAGAGCGCCAGACGGCGGCCAACCTCGGATTTGTTTCCAGGGTGAATATCCCTAATATTACCGATGTCATTGATCACAGCCATTCCAGTATTTGGGATCTTCAAGCACTGCTGCTGAGCAAAAGAAATTTCAGGTAGGTTACCTCTATTACCATAATTAAACGGAGCTAACTGAACATAGTAAAAAGGTGCATCTGGTCTATTGAAGACTTCTCTCCAGCCATTAATCAAAGCCTTTTTCTTACTCATATAGAGCATGCCTTCTCCGTTGTTAGACTCACCTTGATACCAGATAAAGCCTTTTAAAGCATAAGGAGTAATCCCATGAATCATTCCTTGGTAAAGCCCAGTGGTGCCATTACTTAGCTTCATCAGTCCAGGTTGCTGGGGAACTGCTGGAACCACATCTTTAGCTTCTACAGCTGCCTGAGCCTTGGTTTTCCATTGCTCGATAGCTTTCAAATAATTGCCCTGAGCCATTGCGTATTCTGCCGTCCCAGCGATCGTCTGCTGCCTTGATTTATACAATTCACTTAGCTCCTTAACCGACTTAAAGCCCTGCTCATTGATCCATGGCTCAATCCTAGAACCACCCCATGCAGAACTGATCACACCAACAGGCACATCAAGTTCGTCATGCAGCTTCTTGCCAAAGAACCAGGCCACCGCAGAGAAGTTTTTCGCTGATGCATCAGAACTCAATGACCACTTGGCATTCACATTATCTTGAAGTGTGTAGCTGAGTTTACGAGGCACATGGAAAAAGCGAAATGTAGGAGATGCCTGCTTGGCGGCCAATTCTTGATCTGATTTTCTCACCTGCTTCATGGCCCATTCCATATTTGACTGACCCGATGCCAACCATACTTCACCCACTAAAACGTCATTTACAGAAAATTGATCTCCATTCGATGTCGATACCTTCAATACCTTTGAAGTTTTATCCGCAAACAACTTAGGCAACTCCACTTTCCAAGCTCCTGCCATGTCTGCTGTAGCTGATACTTTCTTATCACCGAAGTTTACTGTGACCGTAGCATTCGCATCAGCCCAGCCCCAAACAGGCACTTTCATGTCTCGCTGTAGCACCATGTGATCAGTGAATATGGATGGAAGCTCAAGCTTTGCCTGAGCCGATTGAGTCGTCAGCATGCCGAGAGCACACAATAGAATATGTTTAGTCATTTGATTTATAATAGATGAATTACTAACTCCACTTTCGTTAAATTAAACAGAAGTGTCTAGATTTAGTTTGCAGGAAGAGTGGAAGAATACTTGAGCCCTTTTACCTCACGATAGCTACTGCCAACTTGCTCCACTGGGCTAAAGGAGAACACCCACTTGAATTTACGAGCTGATTTCATCAAGACAGGATTCCATCCCTTTTTCAGCTTGATTTTAGCTGGTGCTCGACTCGTGTAAACTTGATCAACAAGCGCAATTTCTTTGCCGCGTTTACCATCAGTTTTCCATGTTGGAGGATCGATACGCTTGCCATTGATCCAGATATTGCAGTCAGGATGTGCGCTCCAGTCTCCTTGCTTAGCTGCACCAGCACGGTCATCTGAAGTTGAAATCGTATTAAACGCAATCCAAGCATCAAGCTCTTGGTCGATTGGACTATAAACATAAGTATTACCCCAGACGATGTCTTTGCCTTTAGGTAGATGTTTCAAATGGCTCCCAAAGCCGAAGAAATGTCTCGTGTGGATAGCTCCTCCGTGAATAGGCGTAGTCCAGTTAAATGGTTTACCATTCACCTCATACTTGTCCTTGACGATTCCTTTTTCTAGCTCAGGAACATCATCATTTGCCACAGGACCTAACAGCCTCCACTCGATGTGATGAGTCTTCACCATTGGGAAAGGAGTCTTACTATGAAAGCGATCACGTTGTTCAGCTAAGCGATTCTCAAAATCTGCAAATGCGGTAAACTCAGGAGTCCCTTTCTTAGGCAGTGTGGCCCAGAGTTTGTAATCTTTAGGAACCCCTTTCCAGACAGCCTCAGAATAGGCAACCATAGATGGAATCACCGGGTTGTTAGTCAGCGTAAGGTTCTGATCATCCACTAGCGTATCAGGCCAATGAGCTAAGATCCCACCTAATTGCTGCTCATCACCGTGTGCAACACGGCATGGCTGCTGGAAATACATACGCACTGCGAAATCCAGAGCCTCGAGGTGATTTACGTAATTCGAACGTGAGTCGATATGACGTATTTTACTGAGTGGTCTATACTGTGCCCAAGTCTGCTGAATTTGCTTAGTATCTCCTTTGATATGCATCCCTTTCCACCAGCCTATCACCTCACGGCCATTGTCCTGCACAGCCTTGTGTAGAGCTGGTAAGTAGTCAGCATTAACAAACTCATCCTTGTGGCGCACTTCATCTGTGCCGATGTGGACGTATGGCATGCGCTCCTTGTCAGCAAGGGTGCATAACTCATCAATCAGACCAATCATAGATTTCAACGCTCTAGGATCCTTCATGTTCTTAATTTCAAGACCGTGACGGAATGCCTCTGAGTGACCAGGAGAATCGAATTCTGGGATAATGATGATTCCACGTGCCCAACAATAGTCAGACATTTCCTTAAATTCCTTTTGCGTATAGAACTTCCCATGATGGCGACCGAACGCTTTAGCAGACTGAAGATCTGGGTATTTTTTACTTTCTAGTCTCCAACCAAAGTGATCCGTAAGGTGCCAGTGAAACACATTATACTTGTGCATCGCCATCACATCGATCTGCATTTTGAGTTGCTCGATTGTCTGGAAATTACGTCCTACATCGTGCATAAATCCACGAATCTTGAATGCTGGATAATCACGAATTTCACAGGCAGCGATAGACGCCTTGCCCTCTTTAGATACTACAAGTTGGCGTAATGTCTGCACACCACGGTAGAGTCCAGTGATACTATTTGCCGTGATAGCTACTCCGCTAGTATGTGTTACCAGCTCATACGCCTCATCCTCTTGACCTGCCCAGTGCTTAGGAGTTTCGACCTTCCCCAAGCGCAGAAGAATCTGTGTCCTAGCATTCTGGTTCACCTCTATCTTGTTACTACTAAGAATTTCTTTCAACTCAGCCTTCACCTGCGCACCTCGCAAAGTATCATCTTTCATAACGGGAAAACTCACCTTCACGCTTTC
>CAKZNV010000228.1 GCA_937132085.1 uncultured Rubritalea sp.
CGCATACGCTTGTAATACATCATCAGCGTCTTAGGGAGTGGTGGTTGCTCTGGATCATGGAGAAATGCCTCTGCATTCACACCCATGTTATAAAGGTCTTTGAATCGTTCGTCACGCTGAGGAACAGGATCGTAAACGTAGGCTGTCGCTGAATACAGCTTCGCTGGTAGTGTGGCACTTTTCTCACCAGAGCCGTCGATCCCACCTGCCGCTGTTAGAGCAGCATCAAGAGTCGTCGCCCAGTCAGCGAGTGAAGTCTCGTCTTCTACGATGCATTTTACCGCTTTCGCACCATAGTCAGCTATTTCCTTCATTTCAATATGCGCATGACGCAAAACACGGAACGTAGGGTGCTCGAACAGTCGGTTTGTCTCATCGATCTGCTGACTAAGTGCCGCAACGAGAGTTGGCACAGCCTTTTCATACAGACCATAAACCAGTGCTTCTGTAGTAGGAGCATTCTGGATCTCATCAAAAAATAGTTCTAATCCTGCATGCGGAGCGTCATCTAAGCCATAAGGTGGCTCACGCATCTCACGCACACGCGTTGCAAATGGCTCAACATGCTCGATACATAGGTGAGCATGCATTGAATAAGCCATCTTTAGCTCATAGACAGGCTCAGCGGTGATGCGGCTAGTGAAAATCTTGTGCAGACGATTCAGTGCATAGTGAGCATATTTCATGCGCTCCACTGCTTCAGCAACAGTGAGACCAGTTTCGAGAGCAGTTTGAACAGGCATGAGGTCTACAATAGGTGGAAGCCCTTTGTAGCCAGTGTAAGTATCGATGTTTGGTTTAGACATGGTTTGCGTTGGTTGAATGTTTACGAAGGAGATTTAATTGCCTCCTTCCAGTTGAGAATAGAATCATGATGCAGCTCAGCTAAATTCACTACGTCGATTTTTTCTTATGGTGATACTATATTGTCATTTTGTGTGGTCTTAGTTAGGTTTGTTGTGATGTATTGAGCTTTTTTTGCTTATGTGGTCTACTTGGCAAACCTCTAAAAGTGTCTAACATTCTTATGAATCCTTAGTAAGATCATTCAATCAATGAGTGTAGAGAGATCGAGTG
>CAKZNV010000229.1 GCA_937132085.1 uncultured Rubritalea sp.
CCATTTATGAGGCAACGGGAGCTATTCTCAGCATTACTAGATTTTTTTCGGTGTCCGCTTCAATGAGGCAACACGTTAGACGCTGTCTGTTGAGTTCTACATTGTCACGAGCTAGGGAGATTTTAGTGAAGTGATCATCGCTGTAGTGAAGTTGAGTTCCATTTTGGTTTTCATCTATTGCTGTGATCTGTTTGTAGAGACGTCTGGATTCATCAAGTTTCTGTTGTAATGGTTCAAGCTGCTTTATAAGGATTAAGCGGACTTGTTCCATCTGGTGGTTCATATGCTTTCTTTGCTCGTCTCTAAAAGTAGTGATGATGGCGTAGTTGTATTGCTCGGCTAATATCGGTGTAGATGCTGTAGTTGTGATCTGGTAGCTGTTGGTTTCCTTGTTAAATGTAATGGATGTTGATTTATCAAGCTGGTTAGCAAGCTCCTTGGTGTCGATGTTAGAGAGTTCATCCAGCTTGTATTTAACGATAGCTTTACGGAGGTTGGGTTTGCTGGAGATGCTTTTTATGATGTTGGGTGTTTTATTTTGGTCACTGGTTGGGGTGTTTTGCTCGGGATTAAAGCAATCAATCACTGAGGAGTCGGGTTTGTTGTCCGAAGGTGTGAGTTGAATAGTTGTCGTGGCTTTGTGTTTGGGAGAGAAGACTCCTAGCCAGAATGAAGATGCTAAGATGAGGGAGGGAATTAAGACGGCACAGATGGTGATTTTAGTTTTACTCATGGCTATGTTAGATGAGACCTTATTGTTTGATATTTGTTCAAAGTTCTGCTGAGTTCGGCGTTGCTCCAGCATAAAGTTCACTTTCAGCGAACGATTCATTCTTGGTGGGTAATAGGGATGCGTCGCTTTGCTCCTTTCCCTATTCTGGTATAAATTTCACCGCTGGTGAAAGGAGAGCGGTCTAGCTTGATTGTCGATAACGATGATCAGATGAGTAATTAGTGTTTACGTGGGATAGAACTCAGAGATAATGAGGCCATGAGTTATCAGGTTATTGCGACAGTTCTGTATATTTTACTGGGGATAATTGGGCTCTTTATGTCCCTTTTTTCAGTTATGTTGTTCGATGCTCCTGGATCTGAGAATAATCCGTTCACTTGGCTTGCTGTGTTGGCTATTTGTAGCTTGCCAATTACCTGTCTAGTATCTCTGATTGGATCATGGCATTGTTATAGAATGGCGGATATAAAGAAGTTGAATATTTTCTACTGCCTTCCTTTTATTTCGGTGATTTTGATAGTTGTGGCGTTTGTCGCTATCGAAATTCTCTATGATGGTAAGCTGAATGGCTAGTATTGAACTTTTACAGTTTGGTTAAATTCTGCGGGATTCTGGGAATTATGTTTAAAAAGGCATCCGTGTTAGGCTGGTTTTGCTTGAATAGTAAAATTGTCACAGCTTCGGATTGCCAAGGTTGGGTTTAATGTTTAGGAATAATGCGTATGAACGATTTATCAAAAAACCTAGAGAATGCGGTGGCTAGCGGGGATCTGCTGGCGTCGTCACGTGAGAATATAATTAACCATCTTGCTGGATCGACGAATCCTGTGGCTGCGGCTGCTGTTGAGGAGTTGGTAAATAGTGCTGAGTGGGCTGAGCTTAATGACCGATTTTATAAGACCTTGGCCTTTGGAACTGGTGGTCTCCGTGGGAGAACTATTGGTAAAGTCGTGACTGCTGCTGAGCAGGGTGCGGGTGGACCGAATGATAGACCTGAGCATCCATGTGTGGGCTCAGCTACAATGAACTTTTATAATGTAGGACGTGCTATCCGTGGGATGGTGGCGTATGTGAAGAAGCATTTTGCTGCTGAAGGAATCGAGCGGAAGCCGATTTTCGCTTTTGCTCAAGATACCCGTCACTTCTCTGATGACTTCGCTGAGTTCTGTGCGAAGATTTGTAATGACCTAGGCTGTGATGCTTATCTTTTCGATGGGCCAAGAGCGACTCCTCAACTTTCGTTCCTCATCCGCGAGCTACGTCTCGATGCTGGTGTGGTTCTAACAGCGTCACATAACCCAAGTCATGATAATGGCTTTAAAGCGTATTTCGATCTAGGATCACAGCTTATTGAGCCACACGCTACTGGTGTGATCAATGAGGTGGATGCGATTACTAGCGAGGCGTATGATGCGCTTGCTGAAAGCGAGCAGGGCAAGCTGACGATTGTTGGTGCTGACTCAGATAGAAGCTATATGGATAAGCTTAAAACTACTCTTCTACGTCCAGATCTTTTAGAAGGTGGAGGCACGAAGGTTGTGTTTGCAAACATTCACGGAACTGGTGGACATGTATCAGTGCCAATGCTTAAGGAACTAGGCTTCGATGCGATCACTGTGCCTGAGCAAGATGTGCAGGATGGTAGATTCCCAACAGTGGCTTCACCGAATCCAGAAAACGCTGCGGCGCTTCAGATGGGTGTGGATCTAGCTGAGAAAGAGAATGCAGAGATCGTGATCGGAACTGATCCGGACTGTGACCGTATGGGTGCTGTGGTGCGTGATGAAGATGGCAAGATGCAGCTAATCACTGGTAACCAAATCGGTTCTCTCATGGCATGGTATCGTGTGAAGACAATGTTTGATATCGGTGTGCTGAATGATTCTAACAGAGGTCATGCGGTGTTGATTAAAACATTCGTGACTTCTCCACTACAGAACCGTATCGCTGAGAAGGCGGGGATCAATGTGGTGGACACACTAACAGGATTTAAATACATCGCAGAGAAGCTCCAGAAGTATGAAGAGGGGATCCCTGCTGACAAGATCGATGGAGACTACAGAGATCTATCTGAAGAGCAGAGCAGAGCGCTCCGCCTAGAATATTCTAGATTCTTCGTGTTCGGTGGTGAGGAGAGCTACGGCTACCTTGGTGCTGACTTCGTAAGAGATAAGGATGGCAACATGGCTACTGTAATGTTCGCAGAGATCGCAGCATATGCGAAGAGTGTGGGCAAGAGTGTGGCTGGTCTGTTAGATGATGTTTACCGTGAGTTTGGTTATCACCTAGAGGTAAATAAGAGTGTGGTGATGGAGGGTGCTGAAGGTGCTGCTCAGATCGCTAGCTTGAATCAATCCTACAGCACGAATCCACCGACTGAGTTTGCAGGTGTGAAAGTGGTAAATGTGAGAGATTTCTCTACTGAGACATATGAAGATGCAGAAGGCGATGCTATTCCTAATGCGGGAATGCTCATCGTAGATATGGCTGATGGTAATTCATTCGCTGTTCGTCCATCTGGAACAGAGCCTAAGATCAAGTATTACCTCTTCGGTAATGATGCTCCTAGCGACGATCTAGAAGCAAGTAAGTCACAGGTGGCAGCTGGTCTAGATGAACTCTGGGGAGCGATCGAGGCTGATATGAATGAGCGCATGGCTTAGTCATTAGTTGATCACAAACGACTGGGGTTGACTCAGTAAAATTTATCAGAGCTCAGGAATATTCCTGAGCTCTTTTTATGTTGGGCTGGTCGATTATTATAAAAATACTGTTTTATATGGAGTGAATTGGATTTTTTTCTTAGAGTCTCTAGTCAGGCTATTTTAAATAATAATTAAAATAAATGTCAGAAATTACGATGTATGGAAATGACGTGTATAGGAGTCCATCTTCTAGAATGATAATTAATGTAAAAACCGAAATTTACTCATGATGAAAAAATTACTAATAATGCTGACAGTGTCGGCCTCGATACTCCTGAATGTGGGAGTTTCAAATGCGAAGACTGAATCAGGAAAAACGAAGGTAGTTTTCCTCGCTGGATCTCGTAGCCACAGCAATGGAGAACACGAATTTTATGCAGGGAGTATGCTGCTGGCAGATGCTTTAAATAAGAGTGATCTTAACATAGAGGCTACAGTGGTGAAGAATGGCTGGCCTAAGGATGAGAGTGTTTTTGACGGTGCTGATGCATGTATCGTGTATGCGGACGCTGGTGGGCGATTTGGTAAGAAGTATGCTTCTCTCGATAAGTTAGTAGCTGAAGGGATGGGCATTATGTTCATGCATTATGGTGTGCATCCTAGTAAGGCGGTGGGCGAAAAATACTTTAAGAAGTGGATTGCGGGTTACATGGAGACTGGGTTCTCAGTGAATCCTCATTGGATTGCAGATGTAGCGGCGAACAAAGAGCATCCTGTTTCTAACGGAATGCCAGATGAGTTTACTGCTTATGATGAATTTTACTACAACATGCGCTTCCCAACTAAGGAAGAGTGCGACTGCTGTGGACCAGCGGCAACGGCGATTCCTACTGAAAAAAATGTGATCAAATACATTAATCTATGGAACAAATATGGTGAAGATGGTCTCGGTAAAAAGCAGACTTTGATGTGGTATAAAGATACTCCTACGGCAGAAGGTGGCCGTGGAATGGGATTCACAGGTGGTCATTATCACCGTAATTGGGCTGTTGATGGATTTAGAAAGCTCGTGTTGAATGCTATCGTTTGGACAGCACGTGTTGAAGTCCCTAAAGATGGAGTAAAGTCTACGACTGTTACGAAAGCTATGCTTAACGCTAATCTCGATGCTCCAAATCCGAACAAGCCATTAGAGCTTCCTACAGATGCGATTTATAAGCAGAAGCCAATGAAGCTACCTGAACTTAAACAGGCTAAAGCGGCTCAAGTTAAGAAAGTTTCTAAAGTGGCTGTAAAGGTGGAGAGTAACGATAAACCTCGTAACCTTGCAGTAACTAGAGCTATCAAGGCGACTGATAAAGATAGGACTGCAAAAATAAAAGCAGGAGTCGAGGGGCTAAATATCATTTCACTTCAAGTAGATGCTTTAGGTGCTAACAATAGTGACTGGGCAAACTGGACACAAATGCAGTTTGCTGATGCAAAAGGCAAGGTGACAGCAGTGGATGAATCATTCATTAAATCAAGCTCACAAACGTGGGGTGATCTAGGAGTCAATAAGAATACAGGTGGTGGTCAACTCATGATGAATGGTGCTAAAGTGGCGAAAGGTTTTGGCACACATGCTGCATCAAATATTCAAATCAGTGTTCCTAAAGGAGCTGTTAGTTTTTCAGCAGTAGTGGGAATCGATGATGGTGGTGCTTTGCGTGATGGCAAGACAACTGAGTCGAATTTACGTTTTCTCATCGTTAATGACGGTGGATCTTGGGCACCTTCGGAAGCGGCTAAGAATATTGCTTTGGAGTATTTCCAATTACCTAAAGACAGCAACCTAGAGATCACCCGCTGGGCAGAATCTCCTATGCTCTTTAACCCTACTAATATGGATATTGATCATAAAGGACGTGTCTGGGTAGCAGAAGGTGTGAACTACAGACGTAAAGGTGGTCGTAGACCTGAGGGAGACAGAATCATGGTTCTTCAAGATACGACTGGTGATGGCAAAGCAGATAAGTCACATGTATTCGTGCAAGAAAAAGAGCTAGCTTGTCCACTCGGTGTGGCTGTATTCGGAAATAAAGTGATTGTTCCTGCACCTCCTCATCTCATCGTTTATACTGATGTGAACCGTGATCTGAAGTTTGATCCAGCAGTGGATAAAAAGGAAATTCTACTCACAGGCTTCAATGCTAAGCAGCACGACCATTCACTCCACTCAGTGACAGCTGGGCCGGATGGTAAGTGGTATTTCAACAACGGAAACTGTGGTGCAATCTTCAAGGATAGATCCGGAAAGACTTTTAACATGAATGGAGTTTACCGCGGTGGTGGTGGCACATTCTTTACAGACAACAATAAGCTCAAAGGTAAAGCTAGTGATGACGGTTATGTCTGGACTAGTGGCTTCGGTGTTAGAATTAACCCAGATGGGACAGAGGCAGAAATCTTTGGTCACGGATACAGAAACTCTTATGAGCAGTCAGTAAACTCACTCGGTGAGGTATTCCAAAATGATAATGATGATACTGGAAGCTGCCGTAACTCATACGTGCTAGAATATGGCTGTGCTGGATTTTTTTCTAGGGATGGACAACGTCAGTGGCAGACCGAGAGAAGACCAGGGCAAGACATTCCTACAGCTCACTGGAGACAGGATGACCCAGGGACATTCGACTCAGGTGACGTTTATGGAGCTGGTTCTCCTACTGGTAATGTGTTCTACGAAAATGGAGCGCTCGGTAAAGAATGGGAAGGCACTTACATCGCTTCTGAAGCAGCTAGAAATACTCTCTTTGGTTACAAGCCGAAGCCAGTAGGTGCAGCATATCAGATGGATAGATTTAACTTCCTCACATCGAACCCAAGCGAGCAATTCGTAGGTGGTGATTTTTATAAGAAGCTAGGAAAGCTAGATGATGCAGCTAACGATGGAGTTCTATTCCGTCCGTCAGATGTGTGTGTCGGTCCTGATGGTGCGATCTATGTAGCTGACTGGTATGACGGCAGAGTCGGAGGTCATGCTACGATTGATACAAGCTGTTCAGGTGCGATTTATAGAATAGCTCCTAAAGGCTTCATATCAAAAGTTCCAGCGATGGATTTAGAGACGATCAAAGGTCAGATCACAGCGCTTTCTTCACCAGCAGTGAATGTGAGGCATCTAGGATTTACTAGACTCAGAGACAACAAAGAAAAGTCACTCGATGCAGTGGTAGCTCTGTTAGATCACCCTAACAAGTATGTAGCAGCACGTGCGATATGGTTGCTTCCTTATCTTGGTGAAAAAGGTGTGGCTAAAGCTGTAGCTCTACTGGATGACGAGAATGCTGAGCGTAGAATGGTCGCACTCAGAGCACTGCGCAGAGCGAAGGTGAACATTCTTCCTTATGCTAAGAAATTAGCTAGTGATCCTAGCCCCGCGGTTCGCCGTGACGTAGCACTTTCGCTTCGCCACTACACGGCAGCTGAGACTGCTGACGTCTTCGTAGAGCTAGCTAAAGGCTACGATGGTAACGATAAAAACTATGTCGAATCAATCGGTTTAGGTGCTACTAATAAAGAAGATGCAATCTGGCAAGCGATCAAGGCGTCACAGCCTGATAGCGCTCCAGAAGCTTGGACTGATACATTCGCTAAGATCACATGGAGACTATGGCCAGTAGCGGCTGTGGATGATCTTAAAGTGAGAGCGCTTAGCCCGAAACTAACTGGAGCGCAGAAGGAATTTGCTGTAGAATCAATTGCATTTATCAATGATAAGAAAGCGGCTGAGGCAATGTTAGAAATAGCAGCTTCTAAGTCAGTGGCTAAAGCTAAGGCATCCTACTGGCTTCTTAAGCGAGGCACTGGTGAGTGGAGTAACTTTGGGATCAAAGATGAGCTAAAGAAGCGTGGAATCTATGACCCAAGTAAGATCGTGGTGACTCAGATTACTGTGGCTGAAGCTCCTAAGGAAACTAAATTGCCTGCATTAGAGAAAATTCTCGCTATGAAAGGTGATGCCGAGCGTGGCAAGGCTGCTATCATGCGCTGTGCGATGTGTCACAACATCAACGGAGTCGGTCCAGACTATGGTCCATCACTCAAGGGATGGGGGACGCTACAAGCTAAAGAAGCGATCGTGAAAAGTATTCTTCAGCCTTCCTTTGATATAGCTCATGGCTACAAGGGGACAGAAGTGATCACGAAAGATGGTAAGGTTGTCCACGGTCTAGCAGTTCCTGGAGATCCTCTGATCATCACCTCTACTGGTGGAGTTACTCAGATGATTCCTAGGAGCATAATTAAGTCAAAGAAGTTCATGAAGCGTTCACTCATGCTTGCGCCTGAACAATTAGGGCTCAGTGCTCAAGATATTGCTGACATTACTGCTTATATGCAGCAGTGGAAGTAGTTAATAAGCACTAATTCTTAAGCATAATCCAAATATAGTTTGGGTTGTGCTTTTTTGTGCTAATTTGAATTATATGAAATTTTTACTACCTATTCTCGGTCTTCTGAGCGCTCTGTCTATCAACGCTAAGGAACTCACAGTCGTGTCTTATAATATAAAGCATGGTGTAAATATGAAAGGTCAGCTGAAGCTGGATGATACGGCCTCAGCGCTCTCTAAGCTAATGCCTGATGTTATCGCTCTGCAAGAAGTGGATAATGAGACGACCAGAGCGAACAAAGTAGCTCAGACGAAGTATCTTGCGGATAAGCTGGGGATGCATCATGTGTTCGGTAAGGCGATCGATCTCCAAGGTGGGGGCTATGGAATGGCTATATTGACTAAATTTCCTATCCTAGAGCAGAAGGTGCATAGACTGCCTTCAGTGGGGGAGAAGAGAGTTGCTTTAGAAGTGGTAGTGGAGCCTGTCAAAGGTAAGAAGATGTCATTCGTTTGCATCCATTTTGACTACGCCTCGGAGAAGACTCGTCAGCCTCAAATTAAGACTCTGTTAGAAGCTTTGAAATCAGTGAAGCATCCAGTGGTTCTCTTCGGTGATTTCAATGCCACACCAGAAAGCCCATCGATCGCTTTATTTAAGAAGGATTGGTATAATGTGCCTAAAGAAGGTCCATCTCTGACTTACCCAGCTGATGAGCCTAAAAGTGAAATCGACTTCTTTATGCTTCGTGGTTTGAAGACAAAAGGTCTTAAGTGCACAGTCATTGGAGACAAAAACACCTCAGATCATAGACCGCTTCTTTTGAAGTTTAAAATCAACTAGGTGCTATGCTGCGCCGTGCCTTCAGCACGGTCGTGTAATCGGAAATTTATTACCCAGCGTTGAAACGCTGGGCTTTGCACATGTTCTCCTTTCAGGAGATTTATTGTCCTGAAGGGACTCGATGTGCAAAGCGAATGACTTCAGTCATGGATAAGGTTTTGCGGAATAAAGAAGACCGTGCTGAAGGCACGGTGGATATCCATCAAGCCAGTTCTAATTAACAGCATCCTGTGCAGAAATTCTGTTCATTCTGCCCAATTCTGAAAATTCTGTAGAATGAATTCCCAGTAAAAACTAAATCTGGAAATCTGTAGCGCCTGAGTCTAGGTGTAGACCGCATTCGTATTTATTTCCGCCGTAGCGTGAGTCTTCAGCAGACTGACCTTCTTCTACTGGGTTAGTGCTGTGCCAGTCTCCCATGGTCTGGTAGCCTTGTGCTTCCAGTGGGTGTTTCGGGAGGTTGTGATCACGGTAATACTGCTGAACTCTGGCGTCTTTCCAGTCGAGGATAGGGTAGACTTTGAGCGTCTTTTTCTGCTGCTCTAGGAATGGTCGGTTCACACGAGTGCTGGACTGTGAGCGACGTAAGCCACTAAGCCAGACATCTGTGTCTAGCTCTTTGAGCGCTCGGCTCATTGGCTCCACTTTGTTGATTAGTCCATACTTAGCATTGCCTTCAGCCTCTTGTTCCCAGAGCTTGCCGTAGAGTGCTTCTTGGCGAGCTGAGGTCATGAGTGGCTGATATTCCTTGAGGTTGAGATCCAGCTTCTCTTTGAGTTCCTCTACGTAGGCGTAGGTCTCTGGGAAGAGGTAGCCGGTATCGATCCAGACTACAGGCACCTCTGGAGCGTGCTGGGAAACTAGATGTAACATGACAGCTGCCTGAAGCCCAAAGCTAGAGGAGAGCACGAGTCGTGACCCGTATTCTTGGTGGAGCCATTTGATGCGCTCAGGCGCCTTCATCTTCTCGAAGGCTGCATTGATGTCGTGTTGATCGGTGACCATGATTTTAGGTAAAGTAAGTTGTTATTCCACTAGAGGTTGATCTCTTTGTGGAATGTATTTCCTGCTGTTGTTGCTTTTACGTATCCTGTGCGGATGACGAAGTCGCCGAAGCGCTCACCGTCTTCACGCTCTTTTGCGTAATGTTCGATGATAGGAGTAAGCAGAGGCTTAATTTCTTCTCCAGGAATTGATTCTTTATAAAGTTTGTTCAATCGCTGACCGAAGAATCCGCCGCCGAGGTAGACATTATACTTACCAGGGTTACGTCCTACGAAGCCGATTTCTGATATGAATGGGCGGCCACAACCGTTAGGGCAACCAGTCATGCGGATGGTGATGGCGTCGTGTCTGAGGCCACAGTTTTCGAGAGTTTCTTCGAGGTCTGTGATGAGGCTCGGTAGATAACGCTCAGCTTCCGCTAGTGCGAGTCCACAAGTAGGGAGTGACACACAGGCAATGGAGTTGAGGCGCATTGCTGATGAGTCGAGAGCTTTGATGAGGCCAAATTTTTCGAGTAATGGTTCGATAAGTTTTCTTTCCGCAGGAGTGAGGTTAGCGATGACTAGGTTCTGGTTTGCAGTGAGGCGGAAGTCCGCTCCTTCAGTTCCTTTGAGAACTTCTGCGATCTCTTTTAGTCCAGCTTTCATCGGGTATCCGAGAGTATCTACTACACGGCCACCTGGGATGAAGAGGTTGAGGTTTACATTTCCGTTAGAGTTTTCTGACCATCCGAAGCGGTCACCATTTGTCTCAAACTTAAACTCTTTCGCTGGCTGAAGCTTGTAGCCGAGGTATTCCTCTAGCTTAGCTGTGAAGCCTTCTGGAGTCATCTTTTCGACAGTGTATTTCAGACGTGATTGCTTTCTGTCTTCACGGTTACCGAAGTCACGCTGCACGAGAACTACTTTCTCTGAGACATCGACAGCTTGCTCTGGAGTAATGAAGCCGATGACGTCTGCGAGACGTGGGAATGTGTCTTCTGCACCATGAGTCATACCCATTCCACCACCGACTGATACGTTGTATCCGATGATTTTTTCACCTTCTAGAATAGCGATGAATGAGAGGCAGTGAGCGTAGATGTCTACGTCATTTGAAGGAGGGATAGCGATGGCGATTTTGAACTTACGTGGAAGGTAAGTGTTACCATAGATTTTCTCTTCTTCAGGCTCTGAGCTGATGACTTTTTCGCCTTCGAGGAAGATTTCGTGATACGCACCTGTCTGTGGAAGTAGGTGAGCGCTGATGTCGTCAGCTAGCTTGAGAGTTTCAGCGTGAGCGGAAGAGATGTGCGGGTTAGGATTGCACATGATGTTGCGGTTCACGTCACCACAAGCGGCGATAGAGTCGAGCGCTACTGAGTGCATCTCACGGACTGTCTGAACGAGGTTAAACTTGATCACACCGTGAAGCTGGAATGCCTGACGAGTTGTGAGTTTAAGAGTTCCGTTCGCGTAGTTGTCTGAGAGGTAGTCCATCTTCAACCACTGATCTGGAGTGATGACTCCACCCGGCATGCGGACACGGATGAGGAAGCTGTATGCTTTGTCTAGCTTGCGCTTGCGGCGGTCAGCACGGACGTCACGGTCATCTTGCAGATACATTCCGTGGAACTTACTGAGCTGTTGGTTATCGGCTGAGATAGCTCCTGTAGAGGTATCAGCAAACTCTTCAGCTAGGTTTCCGCGGAGGAAGTTGCTGTTCTCTTTGAGTGCTTCGTTTGGGTGTAGTTTCTTAGACATTTTGGAAATTAATTTGAGATTGGAAATTTAAGATTTGAAATTGCTTTGGCTTAGTAAACGTCACGTTGGTAACGCTTGGCTTTTTTGAGTGCGGCTAGGTATTGCTCGGCTTCTTCTTTAGACTTGTTGCCTTGAGTGGAAATGATTTCGAGTAGAGCGTCATTCACATCCTTAGCCATGCGAGATGCATCACCACAGACGTAGAAGTGAGCGCCATCTTCTAGCCACTTATAGAGTTCAGCTGCGTTCTCTAGCATCTTGTGTTGAACGTAGACTTTCTCTGGTTGGTCACGTGAGAATGCTACGTCTAGTCTGCTGAGAGCTTTCTCCTTGAGATGGTCTTGGAGTTCTAGCTGATAGAGGAAATCTTCGTTGTATTTCTGGTCGCCGAAGAAGAGCCAGCTAAGGCCTTTCGCTTCAGTCTCAGCACGCTCTTCGATGAACGCTCTGAATGGTGCAACGCCTGTGCCGGGTCCAACCATGATGATCGGTGTGTCGCCACTCTCTGGTAGGCGGAAGTTCTTGTTCTTGTGGAGGTAGACGTTGACCTTTGTTCCTACTTTAGCGTCGTCGGCTAGGTAAGTAGAAGCTACTCCTTTACGATCCTTGTCGTAGGTGTTGTATCTAACTGCGGCTACGGTGAGGTGGACTTCATCGGGGTGAGCTTTAGGGCTAGATGCGATAGAGTAGAGACGTGGTGGCAGTGCTCTTAGGCAATCCACGAGCTGCTGTGCTGAGACAGTTTCAGGTAGTTTAGCGAACTCGATGAGGTCAATGATCTCTCTGCCGTAGCACCAGTCCTTGAAGGTCATCTCTGCTTTACCTTCGATGAGCTCAGCGAGCTCAGCTGAGCCAGTGAGTGTTTGGATATTGGTAGCGACTCGCTTAGAAACGCTCGTGATGTCGAGGTGGTTCTTAAGAGCATCACCGAATGTAGTTTTACCGATGTTCTTAATCTCTACTGCTTCACTTGCTGTGATGTTCGCTAGAGATAGAATGTTGGACACAGTGTCGTCAGCATTCTGAGGAATCACACAGAGCACATCACCTGGCTCGTAGTTGAAGCCTGATCCTTCTAGTGAGAATTCTACGTGGATCGTCTCCTTAGCTGAGCAAGCTCCGCTGAGTAAGACGTTATCAAGGATCTCAGAAGGGAATGGGTTCTTCTTGTTGTATTCTACTGCTGGGGCTGCCTCTAGTGTAGGTGCAGCGAGTGTTGCAGGTGTCGCTGAGCTTGAAATTTTAGCGGTGACTGCTTTATGCCATTTATCGAAGCTGTCATCGAAGTCTACGTCGCAGTCTTCACGATCAACGAGTCTTTTAGCGCCGAGCTTTTCTAGCTGCACATCGATGTCTTTTCCAGTTTGGCAGAATTTCTCGTATGAGGTGTCTCCAAGTGCGCAGACTGAGAAATCGACTCCTGAGAAGTCAACGCCAGCGCTCATTAGCTCATTGTAGAATGCTTCAGCAGTTTCTGGTGGCTCTCCGTCGCCCCATGTGCTGATGATGACGAGAAGTGTGCTGGCAGAAGTGAGGTCTTTCACTGTGGTCTCAGCCATGTTGACGAGCTTTGCTTTGTGACCTTGTTTCTTGGCTGCTTTAGATACTTTTTCAGCGAGCATTTCACAGTTACCAGATTCAGTGCCGTAGAGGACAGTGATGTTCTGTGAAGTGGAAGCAGCTGCAACTGGTGCTGAGCTTGCGCCTATTCCTGCTAGTCCTGCTGTGTAGCCGCTGACCCAGATCGCCTGAGTAGGGCTGAGTGTGGAGGCTAGTGAGTTGAGTAGCGATTGCTGGTCGGTATTGAGTGGTGAAGACATTGAGTTGATATTGGGTGATGTTAAATTGTTGAAAGTGTTGTTAGACGGTAGCTGGTTCAAGCTGTTTTGCGATTTCTTGATACCATTGGATGTTGTCGATCTCGTTGACTACATTTCCGATGACTCCGACAGCAGGGGATTTGAAGCCTTCTTGCTGAGCTATCTGAGCGATGGTGGAAAGTGTGCCGCGAATGGTCTTCTGGTGCTTAGTAGTAGCCCAGCGAACCATGGCAATGGGAGTATCAGCTGAGGCTCCATTGGCAATCAGTTTTTCCGTGATTTTAGGAAGCGAAGAGACGCCCATGAGGAAAACTTTTGTCCCTGGAGCAGTTGCAAGCTGTTGATAGTTGAGTGAGTTTTCGCCGCTAGGGTCTTTAGCGCATTCATGACCAGAGAAGATAGTGAGCTGAGCGCCGTGATCTCTGTGGGTGAGTGGGATGCCTGCGTAGACTGGTCCTGCTAGTGCGGAGGAAATGCCAGGGATGATTTCGAATTTCAGTCCATGTTTAGCTAATTCGGTAGCTTCTTCACCAGCACGGCCGAATATCATTGGGTCGCCGCCTTTGAGTCGAACTACATTTTTGCCAGCCTTGGTGTGCTTGACGAGGACCTGGTTGATGTCCTCTTGTTTCATCGTATGGCATTTAGCACGCTTGCCAACGTCGATCATTTCACAGTCAGGCTTAACTAGTGTGAGAATTTCACGATTCACAAGGGCGTCATAAACGAGCACCTCAGCTTGTGAGATGCAACGGTGTGCCTTTATAGTAAGAAGGTCTGGGTCGCCTGGTCCTGCTCCTGTGAGGTAGCAGATTCCTTCTTGCGTAGATGTGAGTTCTGTATTCATTAGTAAGTTTATTAAATTAGTAAACTAATGGCTTGTTGGTGGCGTAGAGTAAGTGCATCTGTTTGTAAAGCAACTTTGGAATAACGATTTTATGTCATAAAGGGGGGATGAGGTAAATTATTAAACTTTTATAAAATACTTTGCTAGTATTTGGCTAAAAGTAAAAAAATTTATGAATTAGTTCGGTTTTGCTTGACCTAGGCTGTGATTTGATTAGTTTGCGCCTCCCGAATTCAACCAATTCAACAATCATGTCACGCGATATCATAACACTCGAATGCACCGAAGCTAGAGCGGAAGGAAAATCACCTTCACGCTATACCACCACACGTAACAAGAAGAGTTTAAACACTCCTGGACGTCTAGAGAAGAAGAAGTATAATCCTGCTCTTAGACGCCGCACTGTTCACCGTGAGCTTCGTTAATCACTTTTTAATCACTAATTAATAACTATTATGTCAGAACCAAAGACAATTGAGCGTCGCATCGCTTTCCGTAAGGCTAACCGCTGCATGCCGAATAAAAGATTAGATCTGCCTGCAGAGCTAATCGAATACAAGAACACAACTGTTCTTAGCAAGTTTACAACTGAGACTGGTAAGATTTTACCACGTAGAGTCACAGGAGTATCTGCGAAACTTCACCGTAAGATCACACGTGAAATCAAGCGTGCTCGTTCTTGCAATCTTCTTCCATAGTTGGAAGGGAGAGTAGATCTCGCAACAAAATGATTTTCAATAAGCTTGTCTAGTAATCTGGGCAGGCTTGTTTTGTTTATTTAATTTTCAAACTAATTTTACCTATGCCAGCTCAGATACAGCCTCTAAAAGATACTCAGAACGAACGAGACGATCGGAATATAGCGATCGATAGAGTGGGAGTAAAAGCTCTCCGCTTCCCTGTGGAAGTAAGAGAAAAAGCAGGTGGTTCACAGCGCACAGTCGCTATGACTGCGCTAGCCGTTGATCTTCCTGAACACTTTAAAGGCACTCACATGAGTCGCTTCGTAGAGGTGCTAAACTCACACGGCAACTGTCTCGATGTGCGAGAGATGCAGAAGGTTCCAGAAGAAATGCTGGAGCGTCTTGAAGCATCTAAGGCTCATGTAGAATTCCAATTCCCATTCTTCCGTAATAAGCCAGCACCCGTTACTGGTAAAGCTGGAATGCTTGACTACGAAGTAAAGTTCGAAGTTGAGGCTAGTAGCGATGGTAGTTCAGATTTCATCTGCACAGTCATGGTGCCAGTGGCGACACTCTGCCCATGCTCTAAAGCGATTAGTGAATATGGTGCGCATAACCAGCGAGGTCTTGTGACCTTTGCAGTGCGTGCTAAGAAGCCAATCTGGGTGGAAGATCTCATTGATCTAGTAGAATCATCTGCTAGTTGCGAGTTGTATAGTCTACTCAAGCGACCTGATGAAAAATACGTGACTGAACGTGCGTATGACAATCCAGTTTTTGTTGAAGACCTAGTTCGCAATATTGCTGCTAAAGCAAATGCACAGGAAAACATTGTGTGGTATAAGGTGGAGGCGGAAAACTTCGAGTCCATTCATAATCACAATGCTTACGCAATGATTGAGAAGCATTCTTAATCTATAAAATTATGAGCAGCATTCAAAATAGCAATCAAACAGTGAGCGGCGATACGACGCCACTGTTCTGGAATAGAATGCTGCGATTTTCTATCTACTTCACGATACTTGGAGTTGGGTTAGGGTTTATTTTAGGCAAGATGCTGACTAATACCATTGATTCAGCCAATGCTCAAAAGCAGTCTAATCCACGTGTGATGTATGAGAGAGTGGACTCAGAAGGTCGACTGCTAGATAATCAAAAGCTTACTCCAGCAGAGAGAGAGGCGCTGCCAAAAGATGTAGATCCACATTCTAACGAAGTAGTGGCTCTCACGGGAAAAGCTAAAGCCTTTATGATTTTTGTGTATATGGCTCCATTCCTTTTGATGGGAATTCTATCAATTCTTACGTGCCTCTTCATGCGTAAGAGGGAGCGTCAGGCTAGAGTTGATACCTTAAAAGCCTAACTTAGGCGTAGTTTAGAGCGGAGCTAGAGGCTTCTGTTCAATTTGTTTTTTTGAATTAATAATAATATAGTCATTGACTTATTTTGTAGTTTCTGTAAATACTGAAACATCGAAAAGAAATAAATACAATTTAAACAATGAAACTAGAAAAAAATGTGCAAGTAATCGAGGTGTTCTATGATGGGCACTGTGGGATGTGCAGTAGTTTTACTGAGTGGCTGGTGAAACAAGGTAGAGCGATCAAGGTGGACTGTATGGCGTATCAGAGTGATAAGGCTAAGCGTGTGTTTCCAGAGATCGATAGTTTAAAGCCAGATAAGGAAATGATTATCAGAGTGAACGGTGAGCAGGTGTATCGAGGTGCTGAAGGCTGGGTCTGGTGTCTGTGGAGCTGCGCTAAGTATCGTGATCTTGCCAAGCTTATGAATAGCAGACTGCTGCTACCAGTGGCTAAAAAGGTCTGTCTGATGGCATGTATGAATCGTCTGAAGCTTAGCAAGCTGTTCTTCGGCAAAAAAGCTCAAGAGGTGGCGGATGAGATTCACCAGCTTGAGGATACCGACTGTGATGATGGAAGCTGCGATTTGAAATAATTTTAACCAAGCAACTAACAACCAAACCAAATAAAACAATGATAACGATCGAATTCTTAGTTTACTGGGCTGGCTTCGTGCTAGCGATGATTACCTTGGCTAACTTTATAGCTCCTGGAATGTTGGGCTATAAGGAGAACCTGGCAAAGGTGGATACGTTTATTAGACAGGTGTTCTGTGTGCACTGCGGTTACACGGTGCTGATGCTTGTCGGGATGATATTGGCATGTGTGTTCTATAATGCCGAGCTGATTGCAAACGAAGGATTAGCTAAGGGATTGAACATTTTCCTAGCGGTATTTTGGGGCAGCAGAGTGATCGTTCAGGTCGTCTTCTATGATAAAGCAATCAAGAAAAAGTATCCAATTTTCAATGTCATGTTCTTCGTGGCGTTCGCCTATTTAGCAGTAATATTCACTTTTTTAACCATAAACTAAACACAACAAATGAAAGCAATTGAATGGAGTTATATTAGTTATCTAGCAGTGGCGGTGCCGCTCACGATGTATGTCGCAAGGAGTCTGTATCAGAATGGAAGAGTCTTTCTGGTGGAGTGCTTCAAGGGGAATGAAGAACTAGCAGATAGTGTGAATAAGCTATTACTGGTCGGCTTCTATCTAGTGAATCTAGGATTTGTAAGTCTCTATCTGCGAAGTGATGTGGATGTAGTGGGCTTACGTGGAATTCTTGAATTACTGAGCCGTAAGATCGGTATAGTGATGCTGGTGTTAGGAGGTATGCACTTCTTTAATCTCTTCCTATTTACTAAAATAAGTAGAAAGCCAAAACCTCAAGAGCCAAACGAAACGCCAGCATTTGGTGGACGCTACGCAGCTGCTAAAGTAGCGAAATAATAACACAAAACATTACAAGGATAGTCATGAATCAATATCTAATTACAACCATACAACTCGCCGGACTAGGGCAACTCGTTCTGGTGCTAGCGAGCGTGGCTATCCCTAAATGTCTGCAATGGAATGAAGGTCTAGCTGGCTTGAGACCTTTACTGCGTCAGATGTTTTGGACTTATGCTCTGTATGTGACTGGTGTGCATATCTTCGCAGGAGTGCTGAGTTTGTTTGCTGCTAGTGAACTCTTGAATGGTAGCTTTGTTAGCACTGCGGTTTGTGTGCTAATGACTGTTTGGTGGGGAGCGAGAGTGATGATTCAGTTCTTCTTTTTCGACAACTCAGATATGCCTAATACGCTATTCAATAAGTTGGCAGAAATTGGCCTAGTGATGCTCTTCATTTTTCTAACAGGAGTTTACACCTGGGCTGTAGTGGTGAATTTAAACTAAGATGGTGCTTTATCTAACATTTCTAACTTTGGTGATCAGTCAGCTGCTTTTGGCAAGAGGCTTGGGTGGTAGAATGCCAAGAATCTTGATGTGGGTGGGAGTAGTGACTAGCCTGTTTGTGATGCACTTCGTGGCGATCAATGAGACTGGATTTCTGAGAATGATCCTGCTTTGTAATGTGTTACTAGCTGGGATGAAGTGGGTGGTGTATCGCGAGTGGACGCTGGATACTGGGAAGAAGCTTAGCTGGTGCAGATGGTGGATGTTCTCTGCGTTGTGGTTTGGGATGGAACCGAGTTGTTTTGTAGGGAAATGCCGAGAGGTCGAGTGGAGGAGTCATGCGGTGGTGGGAGCGCTTTGTGTGTTAGGTGGAATTTTAGGAGTCTGGTTGTGCTGTGTTTGGCAGGTGGAGAATATTGTGATTTTGTTTGTGGCGATAAGTATGGGTTTTCACTTCGGAATGCTGAGGTTGCTGACTGCATTTTGGCGAATGTTAGGGTTTCCTGTCAGGACCTTATTTAGAAATCCACTCGTGATGAAAGGTTTTAGAGATTTCTGGGGAATGCGCTGGAATTTAGCTTACTCACAAATGATGGCTAGAGCGGTGAAAAAGCCGTTGACGCCTATCGTTGGTGAGAAGTGGAGTGTGTTTGCGGTGTTCGTAGCTAGTGGATTATTACATGAGCTAGCGATCACTGTGCCTGTGCAAGGTGGCTATGGTTGGCCGACGCTGTTCTTTGTAATAAATGGAATTATTACCGTTTTTGAGAAAGAGAAATCATGGCGAATGGGGCTGTGTTGTGGGATTTTATTAGTAATGGGCTTGCCGTATTTGTTTGGTGAGAAATTCGTGGAGGAAATTATCATTCCTAGCCGTGATGTGTTTGAATATTTAACTTTATAAATGAGATGAAAAAGATAGTGATCGCAGGAGCAAATGGATTTATGGGTAGGTGTCTGAGTCGGTATTTCATGGCGAAAAGCTGGCAGGTAATTGGTCTAGCTAGGCGTAAAGATGGACTGGCGGATGGCGTTACTTTTGCACAGTGGGATGGAGTGAGTCTTGGGGGATGGAAAGATCTGTTAGACGGTGCAGAGATACTAGTAAATCTGGCAGGGAGAACTGTGAATTGTCGTTATAACGAGAAGAATAAAAATCAGATAATCTACTCACGAGTGAGTAGCACGAAGGTGCTCGGAGAAGCAGTCAGAGCATGCGCCAATCCTCCTAAAGTATGGATGAACTCAAGCACTGCGACCATTTACAGACATGCAGAAGATCATGCTCAAACTGAGAGTGAAGGAGAGTTAGGTAAAGGCTTCAGTGTTAGTGTGGCTAAAGCGTGGGAGAAAGCATTCTTTGACGCTGAGGTCAGTGATTCAGTGCGGAAGATAGCGCTGCGAACTGCGATCGTGATGTCTGATGAAGAGGGGACGGTGATGGATGTTCTCACAGGTTTAGCCAAGAAGCGCCTAGGTGGTAAAATGGGTAGCGGTAAGCAGAAGGTGAGCTGGGTTGGTATTGATGATGTCTGTAGAGTGGTGGAATGGATGTATGAGAATGAAAATGCCAAAGGCGTCTATAATGTGGCCGCACCAAATGCGATGACGAACGCAGAAATGATGAAGTCTGTTAGAGGACGAGCAGGAGTCAAATGGGGCCTACCAGCTACTAAATGGATGCTTGAGATCGGCGCTTTCTTCCTCAGAACAGAAACCGAACTCATCCTAAAAAGCCGCTGGGTCTATCCGGAGCGATTACTAGATGAAGGCTTCAAGTTCGAGCGTGAGAGATTTTAGGCGATATTTGTAGTTTGCTAGTGGGGTGGAATCTCGGTAAAACCAGTTAAGTTATCTAACCACCTTGATCTGTGCAGAAATTTAAATTTAACCTCGTTGCTCTTGTAGGCATTCTTTTGCTGAGCCTTATAATGGCTGGGTATGGGCCGTTGGCTGAGTCAGCTAGTCTGCGGGCTCTTTGGCCGGCGGTGGTGGCTTTGGTGGTGATTGTTGTGACGCATCAGGCTATTTTGGGTTTGTTCTTTGGTGCGTTGGCCGGGGTGATGTTTCTGACTGGGGGGCAGGTTTTTGGGTCTGTGGTGTCGCTGACTGAGGATCACTTTTTTCCTGCTTTGTCGGGGCCTTGGCATGTTGGGGCGATTTTGTTTACCTTGATATTGGGTGCGTTTGCATTGGTGATCGAGAAGTCGGGTGGGTTTGAGACTTTGGCTCATCGGATATTAGCAAAGAAGAATGGTAACCCTAAGCGTAGGCTGGAGGGGACGATTGCGGGGCTTGGGTTTCTTTGTTTCTTCGATGGATTAGCGAATACTTTATTGCTGGGTAGGATTGCTCAGCCATTGGCGGATAGGCTTCGGGTGCCACGAGCAAGGTTGGCTTATATTGTGGATTCGACTGCTAGCTCGGTGGCTTGTGTGGCGTTTATTTCGACTTGGATCGCTACGCAGCTTTCGCTGATTGAGCAATCGATAAAGCCTTATGGGCAGGTGACGGATAGTCCTTATGTTCTGTTTTTCCAATCGATTCCGTATAACTTCTATTGCTTGTTTACTCTGATCTTTTTGGTGTTCGTGATCGCTAGGCAGTGGAATATTGGGCCGATGAAACAAGCTTCTGTTAGAGGGGTCGAAGTAGTGCCAAAGACGAAGGAGGTGACACCTATCCGAACAGCGTTGTTACCGATTTTGATTTTATCTGTGGCTATTTTGACTTTGTTTTATACATGGGAAACTGTGGATCTGTGGCCAGTGACTACTGATAAGTTATCGACCGCATTTAGTGGAAACGCTGGGCCTTATGCTCTGACTGTTGGTGCGTTGATTGGTTTGTTAGCGGCTTGTGTGTTTTTTCCTAAGAAGAAACGGAAGGCTCTGCCTGAAGCTGTGCAGTCTGGTGTGGCTTCTATGCTGATGCCGGTGTTGTTGTTAATCTTAGCATGGACGTTTGGGAGTGTGATTGCTGAGCTTGGGACAGGGGCTTGGGTGGCTGCTGCGTTGGGAAATAGTTTTCCTGTGCATTATCTTCCTGTGGCTATTTTTGTGGTGGGAGCGTTGGTTTCATTTATCACAGGTTCATCTTGGGGGACGATGGCGCTACTGATGCCGATCGCGATTCCTTCGTATCTAGATCTAGCTGTGGGTGACGTAGATCTACTGCCTGCAGCGATAGCGGCGGTATTTAGTGGCGCTGTGTTTGGTGATCATTGTTCGCCATTTTCGGATACAACTATTGTGGCGGCTTTTGCCTGTGGGACGACTCCGCAGGAACATGTGATGACGCAGCTACCTTATGCTCTGATTGCGACTGTGACTGCGGTTGTTTTAGGTTATTTGCCGATAGCGCATGGGCTTCACCCTGTGTTCGCTCTGGTGGCTGGGGCAGTCTTTCTAGGTGGTCTGACTTATCTGGCTACTCGGGGTAGAAATAATCACTGAGTCTGACTTTGCGGCGTTGCATTTCATTTTGAGATGGCTAGTTTATCGCTATGAATGAAGTGATTGAGAGAAAGTATGCGAGGCTGCTGTTAGAGGTCGGTGTGGGATTGAAGGTTGGTCAAAAGCTGGTTGTGGCAGCTGAACCTTACCATTGGGAGTTCCTCGTGCTACTGACTGAGGAGGCTTATAAAATGGGGGCTGGCTATGTGCTGGTGGAAGCGACTGATTCTAGAATGACTGAGGCTAGAGTGAAGCATGGTGCTAAAGAAAATTTAGGCGATGTGTTGGGATGGGTGGAGAAGAAGAATGAATGTTTGATTAATGAAGGCTGGGCTAGGCTGAGCTTTTTCGGTCCTACTGATCCTGATCTGATGGGGGCTCTAGATGGAGGCCGACTTGGCTTGATTCAGCGAGCGGCTAGTATTTCTGGTAAGCCTGTTAGCGAGGCTTGCGGTAGTGGTGAAATGGCTTGGTGTGTGGCAGCTCTGCCTACTCCGAAGTGGGCTGCGAAGGTTTTCAAAGAAGAGGCGACTGCGGATAACTCTGCTGATCTAGTGCAGAGCTTGTGGGGCGAGATGGTGAAAATTCTCAGTCTGGATGATGAGAATCCGAGTGCTGTCTGGAAGAAGAAGGGCGAGACTCTGCATGCTCGATGCGCTAAGCTGATGAAGTTAAATCTACGCAGTGTGAAGTTCACTGGGCCAGGGACGGATCTGACTGTGGGTTGCTTTGAGGATGCTAAGTGGATCGGTGGAGGAATTGTTAGACCTGATGGTAGCGGGTTTATTCCTAATTTGCCGACTGAGGAATGCTTCACGACTCCTGATATGCGAGCGACTGAGGGTAGAGCGCAGGTGGTGCGACCAGTGAATGTGCTGGGTCAATCTGTTGAGGGTGCTTGGTTTGTTTTCAAAGAAGGTAAAGTGGTGGAATATGGTGCGGAGAAGAATAAGGAGACGCTGGATCGTTACTTTGACATGTGTCCTCAGGCTGCTCTGTTAGGTGAGCTAGCGTTGGTGGATGGTAGTTCACCGATTTACCAGAGTGGTCATGTCTATGAGTGTATTTTATATGATGAGAATGCGAGCTGTCATGTGGCGCTAGGTAATGGCTATGCGATGGCTGTTCCGGGTGGGCTAGAGATGTCTAAGGAGGAGAAACTTGAGAACGGAGTGAATGTGAGTTTAGTGCACACGGACTTCATGATCGGTGGTCCTGAGGTGGATGTGACTGGCTACGATGCTGAGGGCAAAGAATTTCCTCTTATCCGTGGTGGTGACTTTGTGCTGGATGGAAGCCTGTATAATCTGTTATCTAAGTGAATATGAATTCTGATAGACTATCGATTCCGCAGTATGTGATGGCGCTAGCGCATGTGGCTAGCTTGCGTAGTGAAGACCCATTTCGAAAGGTGGGTGCTGCTGCGCTGGATCACTCTAACAGGGTGATAGGAACGGCCTACAATGGACTAGCTCCTGGCTACGATGCTCCTGATGGATTTTGGGACGATAGAGACAAGCGTCAGAAGTATATGCTCCATGCGGAGGTGAATCTTTGCAGCCTGTTCAAACGTGGCGAGGCGAGGGTAATCGCTACGACTACGATGCCATGCACAGCCTGTATGCAGACTCTGTGTGCCTACGGAGTGGAGGAAATTTACTATGCTGAAGAATACAAAGCATCCGATGCAAAAGAGATCGCTGAAATCTATGGGGTGAAGTTAGAGCAGGTGGTGAGCTTTCCTATGGTGGGGTTTTAGGAGCGGGGCTCCTGTCAATAGTCAATGGGGTTTTGAGAACAAAGTGTGATGCAAATTAAAAGAATAGCTGATCGTAATGGAGTATCAGTGAGATATGGAATGTCGACTCCTAGAGGTAAATTATTACTGCTACTTCTGGGATTGTGGATAACAGCTGTAGCTATTGTTTATTTTTTATCAGATGGTCTTGCCAATTTTAGTAAGTGGGGATTCTATAATTATCTTAAAGTCTGTGTGCTAGCAGCTCTGATCCCAATCGGTTTCATGCGGCCGTGCTTTCAGCTGGATTATGATGGTAAAATAAGAAGAGGATTTACGATCCTTGACTTTAATATATGGCTGATAAGAGTGGATGTATCAGAAGTTAGCTCCATTAGGATGGATGATTCTGATAGCTCTAATATCGTGATTAGGCTGTATGATCGCTCGAAAGAATCGTTATTAGCGATTGAGGGATTTCGGTCTAAAATCGAAGCAGATCAATTTTATCATATCATCAATGACTTTAAGAAAAAGCATGCTAATCAAGACGACCTAGGAGAAATTAATTACGATGTGGATGCTCAGAGCCCTCTTTACCTCCTAATAATGGTAGGTCTACTATTGCTTGCTAGTTTTTTACTTTATCTTTCGTTTGACCATACATTAGAGGGTAGTGAGCTAGTGATACACTTGATTCTTAATGTTGGGCTGCTGATGTCTTTAGGCATTTTTACTGTCTTCTCTAAATTTGGTATTAGTAAATCTCGATCAGATGATGGGCAGTCAATAGGTTGGATTAGAAAAGCAGTAATCTGGAGGCAAAACTATATGATAGAACGATCTGTAGAGGGGGATCATTACAAGCTTTTGCAGAAGAAAATTGATAAAAGGGTGATTATTTTTCTACTGTTTATTGGCTTATATCTAGCCACGCTTTATCTAAAGGTAGATGAGCACAGAGAGAGAGCCTCTAAGATAGCCTCTAAAAGAGCAGACCTAGAGGAATACGAAAATAGCGAAGCTATGCAGAAGGGGTTTGAGATATTTAGGCAACGCAGATTAGATAAAGAGAATAGTGGGCAATAAAAAAGCCTAGGTGGAAGGATTACTTCTACCTAGGCTTAGAGTAAATTTGTAGGTCTAAATGATCTAGTTGTCTAGCAGGGCAAACTTTAGGTCGCCTGATGAGACTACTTCGCCGTTTACTAGGCATCGGCATGTTGCGAAGCCGATGTTGCGACGGATCTTGAGGATCTCTGCCTCGATGAAGAGGGTGTCACCTGGCAGGACTGGGCGTCTCCACTTGACGTTATCAGCACTCATAAAGTAACCGATCTTGCCTTGGTTCTCAGGCTTTCTGAGCATGAGGATAGAGGCTACCTGTGCCATTGCTTCTACTTGGAGCACTCCTGGCATGATCGGGTGATCAGGGAAGTGACCAGGGAAGTATGGCTCATTCATGGTGACGTTTTTGATACCTGTGCACTTGTTGTCACCTTCGAAGTCTACTACGCGGTCAACCATAAGGAATGGGTAACGGTGTGGGAGAATCTTAGATACGTCATTGATGTCGAGCACTGCTTCACCTTCAGGGATCTTCAGTGGTGGCACCATGGAGCGCATACGGAGGTATTCGCTTTTGAGAATTTTTGCCATTTCGGTGTTCGGTCCGTGTCCTGGTGATACGCAGATGACGTGTCCAGTGATACGCTTTCCGCCGAGCATGAGGTCACCGATGAGGTCGAGCGCCTTGTGACGTGCGAACTCATTAGAGAAGCGCATTGGCTCCTTGCTCATGATGTTTTCGCCACGGATGACGACTGCGTTTTCGATAGATCCTCCTTTGATGAGTCCTTTGTCGAGAAGTGGCTTTACGTCTTCGTAGTAAACGAATGTTCTGGCTGGAGCGATTTCTTTTTCGTAGAGCTCAGGAGTAACTTCAGTGGAGAAATACTGAGTGAATCTGCCGTCAGGTCCTACGTTAGTGACTGAGACGCGGAAGCCTTTGTCAGGAACGATAGTGATGAGTGATCCACGTTTGTTGTCAAAGTGGATTGGCTCACGGATTTCCCAAACTTTCGCTGGTTTGTCCTGAGCTTCGATTCCTACTGACTTGATGAGTTCTACGTAAGGAGCTGATGATCCGTCACCGATTGGTGGTTCATTTGCGTCCATTTCGATGAGAGCGTTATCAACTCCCATACCTGTGAGGGCGGAGAGGATGTGCTCAACAGTGTGCACTTTTACGGAGCCTTCTGCTAGTGTGGTAGCTCGCTCTACTGTCTGAACCTTAGAGACATCTGCGTCGATGAATGGTTGGTCAGGTAGGTCTACTCTACGGAATTTAAATCCATGGTCAGCAGGTGCTGGTTTGATCGTGAGGGTAACTTTCTGTCCTGTGTGGAGCGAAGTTCCTTCTAGTGATGCTGAGCCCGCTATTGTGTGTTGCATGTCGGTTGCCATAGGGAGATTAAATTGGGAACTGCACAAATATGCAAGTTTCAAGTGCGAGATTACTTAAATCAGTGATTATCTATCATTTCTGGTGGTAAATTTCGAACGGCTTACATATGTTGCTCACATGACAGATCATGTAGAGAAGCTTATCGATATGGCACTGAGTGAGGACATTGGTTCTGGCGATGTGACTTCAGAGTATTTTGTGCCAGCGGGTGTGAACTCCAGAGCGTTGATGCTAGTGAAGGCAGAGGGGGTGGTGGCTGGTCTAGAGGTGGCGCAGCGAGTGTTCGCTAAAGTGGATGAGAAGATCGTGACTAAGGTTTTAATCGAAGATGGTAGTAAAGTAGCAAAGGGTGCTTATGTAATGGAAATCAAAGGTCCTGCTAGGTCTTTGCTGACTGCTGAGCGTGTGGCTTTAAATTTCATGCAGAGGTTATCGGGAATTGCTACTAAGACTGCGCAGTTTGTCGCTCTCACTGAGGGGACAAAAGCAAATGTGTTAGATACTCGCAAGACGACTCCTGGCTGGAGAGAGCTAGAAAAGTATGCGGTGACTCAGGGCGGTGGTGTGAATCACAGAATGGGGCTTTATGATCGTGCAATGGTGAAGGATAATCACTTAGTTGCTGAGCATGACATCGATGATATTCAGGCTGCTATCACTAGGCTGAAAACAGAGAAGCCTCATGTAGAAGTAGAGCTAGAGGCGGATAGACTAGATCAGGTGGAAGCATTTTTAAAACTCAAGGGAGTGGATCACATTTTGTTAGATAATATGACTAATGAGCAGATGATGGAAGCTGTGCAAATGCGTGGCGTTGCTAAAACTCCGATGCTCGAAGCGAGTGGTGGAGTGAATGAAACGACGATTGCAGACATTGCGAAGACCGGTGTGGATTTCATTTCCGTAGGAGCTCTGACTCATAGTGCAGTGGCGCTAGATATCTCGCTTGATTTCGTAGAGTAGCTGGAATCAGGACTACGGACAGTAGCGGCTGATGGTCCAGTTAGGTAGTTCCTTAGACTCGGTGTCTGAGGTGTAGATGATGCGATCGTGGAGACGGCTTGGGCGTCCTTGCCAAAACTCAATGTAGCTAGGGATAAGACGATAGCCGCCCCAGAAATCAGGAAGTGGGACAGTGGTGCCTTCTGGGTAAGTTTCTAGAAGCTCCTTTTCGCGGTCGATGAGTTCCTGTCTGCTAGAGATTGGGTGGCTCTGGTTTGATGCAGTTGCGCCGATTTGTGAGCCGTGTGGTCGCATGTGAAAGTAGTTAGCAGACTCTTCTTTAGTTACTTTCTCTACTCGTCCACGGATGCAGATTTGGCGCTCTAGTTCTTTCCAGTGAATGACGATAGATGCGTGTGGGTTCTGTGCTAGGTCTAGACCTTTTTGTGACGTGTAGTTAGTGAAGAAGCAGAAGCCTTTTGTGTCGTAATGCTTGAGCAGGACGATGCGAGCTGAGGGGATCCCGTCTTTATCCGCAGTGGCCAGAGTCATGGCATTGGGGTCTACGATGTCGGATGCGATGGCGAGGTCCATCCAGTTATGAAACTGTGTGAATGGGTCTGGATGCACATCGATGATGTCTAGTCCCGCTTTAGTGTAGTTCTCTCTGAGGTCCGCTAGTGATGGCTTCTGCATAAGGAAATTATTATGCTAAAATGTGATTAGGTCAATGAAAGTGGGTGTTGCGTGGGGACTTTTTATACAAAATTGACACAATTTCTCAGAATGGGGCAGAATTTTTGTGGACGATGGAGCTTGGTGGCCACGAATTGTCTCGAATTGTCTCGAATGGATGGACGACTAAGAAGACTGCTCTTTCATCACGGACAGTTTGTTGCCGTTGTGGGAGAATCTTTCTAGTAGTGACCAGGCGCTGGCTTGGCCGCGTTGGGTGAGGCGATACATCTTGTGAGAGTGTAGGCCGTCGCTGTTGATCTCGATGAGGTTCTTCTTTTCTAGGCCGTCTGCTATCTTGGTAGTGTTAGATGGCTTGCGTTCGTAGCTCTGGAGGAAAATGTTGATGCGCTTGGTGTCGGTGTAGTCCTCACCTTCAAGCTGCTTGCTTAGGCATCCGAGTAGAACGCACTCATTACCAGATAGTCTGTATTCCTGATCTGCTAGAACTTTACGGATATCACGTAAGTTGTCTGCGATGTTGTCGTCTGCAGTGTCTTCTTCGCCAATAGCTGCTCTGAGAGCTTCTTCTGCCATACGGGCTTCTAGGGACTTGGTCACGTAGATTTGATAGAGCTGCATCTGCTCCACACTCATTTCTTCGTGTAGGTTTGCCAGCGATGCGGCTAACTTTTGGGCCATATGTGATTCGGACATGCTTGGAAATTAGCAAAATTTTAAAAAGTTAGCAAGATCTTACTCGTTTCACGGTTGTTGAAGCTCTGTGAAGCCCTTAAATAGCGTGTTTTTTGCACATTAGTTAACTAACTCTGATAGTAAATTTTAACTAAATTAACTCCAGAACCCTATATTTTATAATAATTTTAAAATGTTTTTTTATTACCCTTTACCAAAATTAGCCAATGAAGGTAGTTTTTGATCATCTCAATGAACTAAATAACCCCAACCTTACTTATCCAATGAAAAAACGTTACCATACCTACCAAATCGACCGCGAAGTTAGCCCAATTAGCCAACTTTCATCCCGTGCTTATAGAGGACGCACTAGAGGGCTGCGCCCAGCGATGGTTGCTCCTGTGCAGCAAGATGAAGTGGATTACAGCATGAAGCTCGAAGATGAGCTGACTAATCGTGAGCTTAAGGGTTTCGCATTCGGATGTATCGAGTCACTGACTCAGCTTGCTAGTTCTGCTACTAACCAGAATATTCAAACAGCTCTTGTTAAATTAGCTCAGGAAAAGCTCACGAGCTTTGTAGCTCTTATCAACGAACGCAATGAAGCTAAGACTGAGTTTAAGCAATTCGTGAAATGGAGTCACAAGTTTGCCGCGTCAGCGCAATCATCATTCACGTCTGAAATGTCTATCGCTAATGATCCTAAGCTTCCTAGTCAGCAGACTCTTCAGTGTGTCGAGCAGAGCATGGGTGCTCAGTTTCGTATGGATGCGCTAGCGGAGAGAATCACATATCTAACATCAGCGATTCCAGCGTTCGTAAATACCGCTGGCGAAGAGCTAGGTTTCCCAAGACCGATCACACAGAAGATTGCTCAATGTGTCAAAAAAGCACTCAGTAAAATAGCTCAATAAAGAGGCTCTAACAGGTTCTGAGTTTTCCCAATACTTTAATTTACCGGGGGGTAATGGTCATCCGTAGTTCGACTGTTCACTGTGAACGACCGAAACTATGGGTGGCTTTTTTGTTATGAGGTTGGGTTGAAATCGTTCACTCATTTGGCTTTGTTCTTTAGCTTTTGGGTTTTCGCAGTTTCTTTTGAATTCTGAATTCTGTTTTTAATTGCTCATGTGTGAAGCGGTTTTCTCCAAACAGTTGAGGGGTTCTAAAGAAAGCCAAAAGTCCATAAGATCCAATGATGACGCCAAAGAGGTTCAAGTATGGTATTGTGATTATTGACATAAGAGAAACCATGGTGCCTAAAGCTCTGCTCCAGGAGCTTCTTTTGAGGAGAGCGGCTGCTGTGATTAAATAAATAACTGCTGTGACTAAGAATAATACACGTAATAGTTTCCAGTTAAAAGTAGCTGCCATGGCTATAAGTAATAAAATGATGGCTGTTAGAGTTAGTATTGTTACTAGTCCATTCACGTTACAGGATCTTTTGTGTAATCGTTTCAATTGCTTGAAATCTAGGTCAGCCAGATCCTTTGTTGATCTTTGATGTGAAGGCGCATTGGATGAAGGAGGTTCGTATGGGTTTAAGTCTTCATCGTTCATTTAAATAACTAGAGCAGAACGTTTGGTCTTTTTCTAGCTCATAGTTTGGATTCTTCTGTTGCGTGTTCTGCATAAAGTTCCCCTGCAGGGAACGCTGGTGTTGATGGGGGAAATAGGGATGCAGCGATGCCTTTCCCTATTCTGGTATAAATTTCCCTGATAGGGAGTGTGGGTGGGTGAAGTAGCTGGGCTGCAAGTGCTGAGACGTGAATCTTAAAACTGAAAGCTAACAAACTCTGGCAAAGGCAGATCATGCTTGACCTTCTTGGGATGAAGTTACAGTAATTAGCTATGAAACAGTGGCAGTATCAATTAGCGAAAAAGGGGTTGTTTAAGATGGATGCGGAAGAGGCGCATCATTTGAGTATGTCGATGCTGCGTAAGGCTGAGTCTACTGGAGTGCTGAAATATCTAATGGGTAAGGCTCCTAAGAGTCCCGAGGTGGAGTGCATGGGTTTGAAATTTCCTAATGCAGTAGGTCTGGCCGCTGGTCTAGATAAAGAAGGGAATACGATCGATGCGCTAGGTAGACTAGGTTTTGGTTTTATCGAAATTGGGACAATCACTCCGCTACCACAAGGTGGAAATGACAAGCCACGTTTGTTCAGAATTATCGAGAGTGAGGCGATTATTAACCGTATGGGATTTAATAACTGCGGGATCGAAGAGGGGGTGAAGAATGTGCAGTCTGCTAAGACTTATAAGGGACTCGTAGGATTTAATATCGGTAAGAACAAGCTGACTCCGAATGATGAGGCAGTGAGTGATTATGTGAAAGCTCTGCGTGGATGCTGGGGAGTTGCGGATTACGTGACGGTGAATATTTCCTCACCGAATACTCCTGGGCTACGAGATCTGCAGGCTGCTGATGACACAGCTAGGCTGATCCATGCGCTAAAGGAGGAGCAGGCGGTGCTGACTGAGCGAACTGGTGTGAAGATGCCGATCGCTCTCAAAGTGGCTCCGGATATGGGCGATGAGCAGATAGCTGATCTGAGTAAAGTATTTCTCGATGGTGGCTTGGATGGGTTGGTCGCTACTAACACGACGATTGAGAGAGCTGCCGTGAAAGGTAAGGCATTTTCAACTCAAGCTGGAGGTCTATCAGGTGCGCCTGTGACTCAGCGTTCGACCGAAGTGATTTCTGCATTCCATAGTCATCTTGGTGGTAAGATTCCGATCATCGGTGTGGGGGGGATTATGAATGCGCAAGATGCGAAGGATAAGTTGGCTGCTGGTGCGACTCTGGTGCAGCTTTACACAGGGTTTATTTACCATGGACCACCATTGGTTCACGATATTTTAGAAAGCTTAAGTAACCGAAGATAAGCGGTTTAGAGTCTAGTAGACATCGCAAAAGTGATTTTGTTCAATTTTTTTGTGAGATTGTGCACATTTGTTACGTAAAGTGTAAAATATAAGTTGTTTACGGAAAAAATTCTGGTCAATCAGGGTTTTGAAGGGCATTATTTTGCCAATGCAAGACGACATAGACACGACTGAGGTAGGGAATCTGGGGGTAGTAGGTCGGCGTCGTTTTCTAGGATGGATGGCAGCAGCAGGCTGTGGATTGTTATTTTCTGTCAGGGAAGCGAAGGCTGGATTGTTCTACAGCACAAAACCTGTAAAAGGAATCCCTCAATCATGGGTGGATCAAAAGGGGCTAGATGTGCTCCGATATGCTAATTACATCAAGGGTTTAAGGCTTAAAAACATTACACCGTATCAGGTGCTGCATCCGCATTTTAAGACGAGAGGTAGATCTAAGAATAGTATTCCTCCTCGCTATATGTGGCGAAACATAGCAGCGACGTTACGAGTGATTGATCTGATGGCTTCTTCTATGCGAGCTCGTGTGAAGGATCTACTTTCTATCTATCGTAGTCCTACCTATAACAGGGCAGTGCGTGGTCGTTCAAAATCTCAGCATCTAGAGAATAGAGCTGTTGATGTAAAATTCCATGGTGTGTCTGCTTCCACAGTTTCGAGAGTAGCTAGGAAATTACGTGCAGCTGGGCATTTTAAAGGTGGTGTTGGGCGATATAGCTCGTTCACGCACGTGGATACCCGTGGGCATAATGCTGACTGGGGTGGATAGATTTTATATGTGAAGTTTTTTCTGAATCTTACTCAACTGTTAAGGGTTTGTGAGTGTCGGTTTCTCTGTTTTCGGCGCAAAATACAAATGTTGCTTTTTGGTATGGATTTGATAGGTAAACGGAACCTTAGTGATGCGAACGGTGCCGCTGAGGGTAAATAATTATTTTTCAATGGGACTCATAGATTTCATCAAACGTAGGAAGCTTGCTCAAAAGGGGATGTCTTCTGGAAAGAAGAGACGAACGCATGGACAATGGAGTCTAACTGATTCGATGGATCGTAGCTTGGGGATGCGTCTGAGCTTGTATGTGATCTTCATCGTCTTCTCGAGTGTTCTTGTGGTGAGCAATAAGGACTGCGTTGTTCCTCAGGCTGCTCAGGCTATTTTCTTGAACATAGCGATCTCGATTGGCTTGATCATGATTTTTGAGATTCAGCATAATCATAAACCTCGAAACGCGAGGGTGTTTTTGATTTTCGGTGGGGTGATGGCACACATGCTATTGATCCAGTTTGTCTGTGCTGTATCACATGATTATAACCTTATGGTGTTAGCTCTACCTTATGCTATGGCGCCGATGGTGGCTTCCGTGCTGCTGGGTAAACAGGCTGGAGTCTTCACTACAATGGCTGTCTCGCTGTGTGGAATGATGATTGTTCCGCATCAGTTTCTGATGGTTTATGTGGTGATGAGTTTGTTCTCTGGGATGACTGTGATTTTCCTCACTAAGAATGTCAGACGCAGGAGTTCGCTGCTTAGAGCTGGTTTTTATGCAGGTCTGGTGACCTTGATTTTAGCGGTGATGTTTGGCTTGATCGAGCTTCCTGATAATAGCCTAGAGTGGAAACAGCTAGCGATTAAGAGCGGTAGCGCTTTGGGTGTTAGTGTGCTGGTTTCCATGGTGATCAGCGGAATGTTACCTGTGCTAGAGGGCATGTTTAAAATCACAACGGATATCAGCTGGTTAGAGTTGAGTGATCTGAACCATCGATTGCTAAAGCGTATGCAGCTAGAGGCTCCGGGAACATTTCATCACAGTTTGGTGGTGGCGTCATTAGCAGAAGCTGCTGCGGAGCGAATCGGGGCGAATGCTGCTATGTGTCGAGTTTGTGCGTATTTCCATGATATTGGTAAGCTGAAGAAGCCTGAGTATTTCATTGAGAATCAAGGTGATGATAATCCTCATGATAGTATAACGCCTACGATGTCGGCATTAGTGATTATTGCTCATGTAAAGGATGGTGTGGATCTTGCTGTGAAGCATAAGTTGAATCCTCTTATCATTGATGTGATCAAGGAACACCATGGTGATTCGTTAGTGTATTATTTCTATCATAAGGCCAAGGAGCAGAAGAAGACTGATGAAGGTAAGGTCGAGAAAGGGCTTGAAAAGGCTGAAGATGTTTCTGGTGTGGATGAGAAAAACTTCCGTTATCCTGGGCCGACACCTAGTTCTAAGGAAAGTGGGATTATTAGTCTAGCAGATGCTATAGAGAGTGCTTCTAGGACTCTGCGTAAGCCGACACCGAGTAAGATTAGGGCGTTAGTCGATGAGCTAGTGATGAAGCGTCTAGCTGAAGGTCAGCTTGATAATTGCGGTATTAGTGTCAGAGAGCTTACGAAGGTGAGAGAGAGTTTTGCTAAGTCATTACGAAGCATGCTCCACAGTCGCATCGATTATCCTAAAGATACTGAGAAGAATAAGGATAAGGTAAAAGATTCTGAAAATGGTAAAGAAGGTAAGGATTCTAAAAAAGAGAATGCCTCAATTGGTGCGACTAAGAAGCCTGAGCTGTATCATGGGCCTAATCTGAAGAAGGTGGAGAATAGCACGACTAAAATCCTCGTGTCTAGTCCAGCTGATAAGTCAGATCAATCTAACAATACTGTTTAGTGGGTTAAGCATTGAGTCTCGATATGATTCCAAATGAGATAGAGGTAGAGGTTTATAATCATCAATCAGCTGAGCTGATTGGTGATGAGCTGCTGTCTCGTTATGCAGAAATGGCTAATATGGCGCTGCCGATGGCGCTAGGAAATCCGTCTAATGGTGGAGGTGTCTTGCCTGAGTTGGATCTAGTGGAGGTCTCTATTGTGGATGATGAGACGATTGCTCAAGTGCACGTGGATTTCATGGATATTCCGGGTGCTACTGATGTGATTACCTTTGCTCATGGAGAGATCGTGATCAGTGCTGAAACTGCGAGGAGCTATGGTGAATCGTATGGCAATAAATTTGAGAAAGAGCTGATGCTCTATATCATTCATGGCTTGCTTCATCTCTCTGGGCACGAGGATGCTGAGGAAGCAGACAGAGAGACGATGGAGAAAATCCAGTTCGCTATTCTAGAGAAGGTTTGGAGTTAGGCTAGGGTGTTGTTTTTCGAGGGTTAGCGTGTTCATTCGTTCGCTGTTTTGTTCTAAGCTCTTTGATTAATCTTGTATTTAGGGAATTAATTCCGTATATGCATGGTTAGCGATTAATCGATTTCAAGAAGAAATACTAATACATCGTCTGGCTTCTACGCCAGCGGTGGCTCTGCTTGGGGCTAGGCAGGTGGGTAAAACTACTTTAGCTAGAGGTTTGAATATTGGCAAACCAACTCATTATTTAGATCTGGAGCGCCCCTCTGATGCGGCAAAGCTAGCTGATCCGGAGCTCTACTTAAGTAATTATACTAAGCACTTAGTGATACAGGATGAGATACAAGGATTTCCCCAGCTCTTTCCTGTTCTGCGTAGCTTAATCGATGAAAGACGTCAGGCTGGTGAGAGTTCCGCACAATTTTTGTTATTAGGTTCAGCCTCCCCTGACCTTATTCAGCAGTCTTCTGAAACTTTGGCAGGGCGGATTAGTTACTTAGAGCTTTCACCTTTACAGTTAGAGGAGGTTCATAGAGGAGAGGAGCAAGTTCTTTCGCATTGGTTTCGAGGTGGGTTTCCTGATGCTTTTCTAGCAGAATCAGATGTGATCGCCCAACAATGGTCTGATGACTTCATCACTAGTTATGTAGAGCGTTACTTGCCTTTACTTGGAGTAGCTGCAAGTCCTCTATTGTTGCGCCGACTCTGTATGATGTTAGCTCATCAGCAGGGTGGTATGAGGTGCGTTAATTTCTTGGACCACGATTTAACCTAATGAATACTGACACCATGAAACCACGCAAGCGTTACACTG
>CAKZNV010000230.1 GCA_937132085.1 uncultured Rubritalea sp.
CCGTAGGGTGAAAAGTATTTCTTTCCTCCATAAGGGCCACCTCTTGTCCATCCGCCTTTGTTGATGTCGAACCCATGATCGGTAGGCCAAGATCCTTTGCCGCCAAGGTGCCATTTACCTGCGAAGAAGGTAGCGAAACCATTCTTTTTTAGTTCTTCAGGTAGTGTGATGAGTTCATCAGGGAGGCGATCTATATAGTGAGCTGGGACGAGTGGCTTCTTCCAGTGCTTGGGAACTGGCTTGCCTGGCTTTGGATTGAACGCTCCAAAGTAATCAGTGTTTTTAGTTCTGGCTGGATACTGGCCAGATAGAATGGAGGATCGGGTGGGGGAGCAGACTGGGCATGCTGCGTAGGCATTGGTGAGCTTGAGGGACTGACCACAGAGAGCATCGAGATGTGGAGTCTCATAGAAGCTAGAACCAAAGCAGCCGAGATCCTTATAACCCAGATCATCAGCCACGATTAATAAAACATTTTTCACTTTAACTTCAGAAGACTTGTCTTGAGCGCTGGAGGCTGAAGTTAGAGCTAGGGCAGAAAGGCAGCTCAGGGTGAGTGAGGACAGGAAATTAAAATTCATAGAAATGAGCCTAATAGATGAATAAAATTTAGCAAAAAGAAAGTTGTGGGTCTATGTAAGTTGATGAAGGAGAATTTGATTTACTTGAGCTAGGGGAGAAGCCAATTTAGGTCATATGAAAAATCATTTTATTGCTTGTCTTGTTTTGTTATTTCTTGGAGGAGTCGCTAAGTCAGAAGAAGAGGTAGCTGTTGTCGTCCCTCATACCGTGATTGAGCATTATAGCTTTAGCATGATTAAATTCCGGTCTGATCCTGCTAGAGCAAAAGTGTTTACCTTTCAGTGGACCAAAGATGGCTATTCTGTGAAAGTGAATGCTACTGATAAATGGCTAGTGCAGGATGTTCACTATATTAAAACATTTGGAGGCAGCCCACCAACAGCACGGTTCGAGCTTATCAATAACCGCTTTCTGGTAATACCTAGAACGATCAAAAACAGTGCTGTGCCAGATACGATGTTCCATGAAATGAAGGCTGTCTCTGAGGTCTATGATCTACAGACAGGTAAAAAAATTATCGAGAGCAAGCCTTATAAATACGACCATGATGTGTATTTGATGTATAGTTTAGATGCTATCCAAATGCATATTTATACAGGAAATCGTGAACAGGAGAGACAAGCGGAGAAAAAGAAAAACTAGCAAGCCCGTTCAAGGGGAAGGATGTATCCTTGTATTCAGCAAGCTCCACTTTCACCTTTATCCTTTTACCTTTCTCCTAAAAAAAAGACTACCTAGCTCTGAGCTGAGGAGCTTCTGCGAAAGGATTGGCTGAGCGGCGGTTATTGCGTTCAGTGGCTCCGTATTTCCATGGATCTCTGCCTGACTGAGTAAAGATTGCCATTCCCATGACTCCAACATTGCGAGTGCCTTGTTGGCTGAGGTTGGAGTATGAGTCTCTCACACTAGAGAACTTAAAGGCTGCTACTGCTTCTGCGCTCTTTCTGAATCCTTTGATAGTAAGAGTTTTTCCTGGCTCAATGATGTAGCCACGATTCTTGATCGATGCAGGCTTGCCTGTGAGGATGTCTAGTCCATCGACACTCATCACGAGCTCTAGTTTTGTGTGTGCGATGTTTTTAACTACCAATGCGTAGTTAGAGCCTTTTGAGCCTACTACGAAGCGTTTGCCTTGAGAGTGGATGTTCTTCAGGTTGCCCCATCTGCCTTTGACGCCCCATTCTACGAGTCCATCGGCAGACTTTTGCATGCCTTTGCCAGTGTATCTCCACTCGCTAGTCATCGCTTTGATGCCTTCTTTATCATTGTAGTAAATGCTAGATACTGAGCTGTGTTTCTTGGAGCGCTTGAAGTCAGTGAAGTTCACATTCGATTCTATTTCTTTTCCCCAACCCGTGGCAATTCCGGGGCGTCGGTTGGTGACAGTAGTTGAGCCAAATGATTTTTTAGCTACCGCTTTCGGAGCAGCTTTTATAGATGATCTCTCAGCATCGCTGAAGGCTGGAGCCATTGGAGCTTCGACAGGAGGCAGGGTGGTGCAACTGTTAATAATTACAAAAGAGGATGCTAATAAAGTGGTTTTTAAACCGAGTCCTAGTCTAGTGATGCGGGAGGTGAGAGTTTTTTGTAGATCGTGTTTCATGAAGCTAGAAAAACAGCATTTAAAAGATTCGTCAATTCTTTTATGCTAAATTTTCAGCATTTAATAATTGCAGTATTTCCAGCATCATGTATTTTAACGGCATGAACAGATTAGAAAAAGGTCAGATGTCTCGTAGAGAACGCCAGATTATGGATATTATCTATAGGCTGGGGCAGGCGTCAGCTAAGGAAGTGCAAGAGAATCTACCTGATCCTCCATCATACTCTGCTGTCCGTGCATTACTAGTGACTTTGGAAAACAAAGAGATGGTGAAGCATGCTAAAGAGTCACGTCGCTACATCTATAAGCCTGCAATCACTGAGAAAAGAGCAAGGAAGTCGGCTCTAAAGAACATCATTTCCACCTTCTTCGAAGGCAAGCCGCAGAATCTTGTGGCAGCATTGCTCGATGAGAAGGATCAGAATTTATCGAAAGAAGAGATCGATGAAATCCGTAATATGATGAAGTAAGTAATTTTAAACGCCCGCTCCCAAAAACAAACCATGTTCTATACCAGTATCATTATTTCAATCATCGCTCTAGCTCTCAGTATCTTTCTGGGACGTAGAAACCCTGTGAAGTCCTCTGGGCTAACAGCTGGGATGGTTTTGTTGTTAATGTTCGTTCCATTGCTCGGCTTACTTCCTAAATTGGAAGTTTCTTGGCTGACTGGAGCGCAGGGGAGTTCAGTGGAGTCATTGAATAGCGGAGCTGCCTCTGGTGGCTTTGCTTATTGGGGAGTGTTGATGACGTCTGTTTGGCTCATCGGCTGTGGTTTACTGCTATTTAAGTTGGCTCTGCATTTAGTCGTGATCAAGCGCTGGTGCAGAGAAGCTGAGCTGACTCCGTCGGCTGTGGATTTAAGGCTGATGGAAGAATGCGCTGCCCAGCTCAAAATGGAGCGTGTCCCTGAGATCCGCTACACAGAGAATCTTTCCTCACCAGTGATTACTGGCTTGATGCATCCTATTCTATTGATGCCTGAGAGCGCTCGAGAGTGGAACAGAAAGACATTGAGAATGGTGATGATTCACGAGCTGGGACATGTTCAGCGTCGTGACCTATGGGTCAGCATGGCTGCGCAGATTTCTTGTGCCATGCATTGGTTTAACCCTCTGGTCTGGATGCTCAGAAAACGACTCATCAACGAGTGTGAGTATGCTTGTGATGCCCATGTGATTTCTCACGGCACTAATGCTAAAACGTATATTAATGCTCTCTGTGATGTGGCTGAGTCATGTCAGAGTCAGCCAAAGAAGAAGTCAGTAATGGCCTCTACAATGGTGGCAACTTTAGCGATGGCTGATCAGGCTAGCTTGAAGAATAGAGTGCAGAATGTGTTGATAGGTCAGCCAAGACGTAACCCTTATTTGGTGGCTGCGATATTGATTGTGTCGGCATCAGTGACGCTGGCTTACAATGTGCTTCGTCCTGAGACTGTTCAGGACGCTGTGAGTGATGAGCTTATCGAAACTACGGAAATATACACACAAGAAGAGTTAGATAAGCGACATTCAGCGAATCCTTTTCCTGTTGAGTAGGGAGAGATCTTGTTACTGGGAGGACTTTATTTTACAGAATTTTCAGAATGGGGAGAATTGACAAAATTTTGCTTGGGTTGATTTTTTAAGCCACAATGAGGCGCAAAAACCGCAAGGGTGCACGATGGGCTTTGGTTGTTGAGTTTTTGAACCATCACCACAGTTGCGGGACTAATACCATCTTCACAGTTATTCTGAACGAATAGTTTGCTTTCGCTGTCTTTGAATTGCAGCAAAGCTGTTTCCTTAAGAAGCGAAACAATATAATAAGATTAGCTGCGTTAGTCGTCAGTTGCATAGCCCGCTATGCGCCTTCCTTCTGCCTTGCTACTCTCATCATCTTGTTTTGCTATTCATCCATACTAACTATTCAAATGGTATTACTTCGCTAGCGGAAGATGACAGAAATGCACGGAACCAGCATGCTGGAACTTGAAGCTGTTGACTTGAAACTGACAACTTCTCCTCCTAACAGACTGGGCAGGAGTTTAGGTTTTGGAAGAAGTCGTTGCCTTTGTCGTCTACTAGGATGAAGGCTGGGAAGTCTTCTACGCGGATCTTCCAGACGGCTTCCATGCCTAGTTCAGGGAAATCGACTACTTCTACGGATTTGATATGATTCTGTGCTAAGATAGCAGCAGGTCCGCCCATTGATCCGAGGTAGAACCCTCCGTTTTCTTTACAGGAATCTGTGACGATTTGGGAACGGTTGCCTTTGGCTAACATGACCATAGAGGCGCCTTCAGCTTGGAAGATAGGAACGTAAGCGTCCATGCGTCCAGCAGTGGTTGGGCCGAATGATCCTGATGGCATTCCGTCTGGCTTTTTGGCTGGGCCAGCGTAGTAAATTGGGTAGTCCTTGACGTAGGCAGGGAGTTCTTGGCCAGAGTCGAGCATCTCACGGAGTTTCGCATGGGCGATGTCTCTTGCGACGATAATGGTGCCGCTGAGTGAGAGTGCTGTGGTGACTGGGTATTTAGTCAGTGTGGCTAGAGTCTTGTCCATGCCTTGGTCGAGATCGATCTCTACACCTTTAAATTTCCACTCACGGTAGCTTTCTGGGATGTATTGGCCTGGGTTAGACTCTAGTTTCTCAATGAAAATTCCGTCTTTAGTGATCTTGGCTTTGGCTTGGCGGTCAGCTGAGCAGGAGACTCCGATGCCGACTGGGCAGGATGCGCCGTGTCGAGGTAAGCGGATGACTCTAACATCGAGTGCGAAGTGTTTGCCGCCGAACTGTGCGCCGATGCCGATCTCACGTGATAGAGCGAGTAATTCTTTTTCTAACTCAACATCACGGAATGCTCTGCCGTGTTCATTTCCGGTAGTAGGAAGTTCGTCGTAGTAGCGGGTGGATGCCATTTTGACCGTCTTAAGGTTCGTCTCAGCAGAAGTGCCGCCGATGACGATAGCTAGGTGATACGGTGGGCAAGCTGAAGTTCCAAGAGTCGCCATTTTGGCAACGCAGAATGATTTTAAAGTGTCTGGATTGAGTAGCGCTTTGGTTTCTTGGTAAAGGAACGTTTTGTTCGCTGATCCACCACCTTTTGAGACGAAGAGGAATTCGTAGCTGTTGCCTTCAGTCGCATAGAGATCAATCTGTGCTGGCAGGTTAGTCTTCGAGTTGACTTCCTCATACATAGTGAGTGGAACAGTCTGTGAATAGCGTAGGTTTTCCTCAGTGTAGGTCTTGTATATGCCGTGAGAGATTGCTTCTTCGTCATTAAATCCTGTGTAAACATTCTGACCTTTTTTACCCATGACGATGGCGGTGCCGGTGTCTTGGCAGTTTGGGAGAATGCCATTGGCTGCGATCTCTGCATTACGTAGTAAAGTGAGAGCCATCATGCGATCGTTGTCAGATGCTTCTGGGTCTTCAAGTATTGCTGCTACTTGCTTGAGATGTGATGGGCGGAGCTTGAAACAGATTGCTTTTGACGCTTCGTTAGAGAGTTTTGTTAGAGCTTCTTTAGTAACTACCAGAATTTCACGGTCTCCATGCTTTTCGATGCTGACTCCTTCTTTAGTGAAGAGTTCGTATTCGGTCTTGTCTTCGGAAAGTGGGAAAGGTTTTTGGAAATAGAAATCTGGTGTGGACATGCGATGAATCTAATCGATTTCACTCAGACTAGTCAATGGACAAAGCCTGAATTTTAGACACTAAAAAACCCAAGGCCGTGAAGCCTTGGGTTTGTGAAATTTAGTAGAGGCCTAGCTCTCCAGCGTAGATTGGACTACGTCTGAACTAGCGTGAGGGATCGGGAGATCGCTTGGCTTAAGTTCTAGCTCAGCAGTTCCGCGGATGTCAGCTTCGATATCGTCTAGAACATCTAGCTCAGGGCGGAAGTCAGCAGCATGGTAGGATGAGCGGACGAGTGGTCCACTCGCTACGTGGCGGAAACCTTTATCGAGTGCGATCTGCTTGAGTTCGTCAAAGTATTCAGGCTTGATGTAGTCGACCACAGGAAGGTGACGAGGAGTAGGGCGGAGGTATTGTCCAAGTGTGAGAACAGTAACATCGTGCTCTAACAGATCGTCCATTGCCTTGAGGATCTCATCATGAGTCTCACCTAGTCCGAGCATGATACCGCTTTTGGATGCGACTTTGCCGTTGACCATTTGTTTTGCCTTCTTGAGAACTGCGAGTGAGCGCCAGTATTTAGCTCTACTACGAACGAGTGGAGTGAGGCGTTCTACCGTTTCTAAGTTGTGGTTAAAGATGTGAGGACGAGCTTCCATGCACATTTCTAGTGCCCAGTCACGGTCGTTGAAGTCAGGAACTAGCACTTCGATGATGATTCCTGGATTCACTGCACGGATAGCATTAATAACGTGCTTGAAGTGCTCAGCTCCACCGTCCTTGAGGTCATCACGAGCTACAGCTGTGATCACTACGTGGCGGAGTTTCATGCGTTTGGTGGCTTCAGCGACACGCATTGGCTCATCGGCTTCGAGAGCGTCAGGCTTAGCTGTCTTGACTGCGCAGAATCCACAAGCTCGGGTGCACTTGTCACCAGCGATCATGAAGGTAGCGGTGCCTTGACCCCAGCATTCCCATCGGTTAGGACACTGAGCCTCTTCACAAACAGTGACGAGGTTGAGATCTTTGATCATCGATTTAGTGTCCCAAAAAACAGGGTTGTTCGGGAGACGGACTTTAATCCATGAAGGTTTCTTGTCAGTATGGAGTGTAGGATCCATCTTCATTTTAGGGCCAGCGCAATTCATGGGGGGAAGCTAGTTCACGATAGGCGAAATGGAAAGCCAAATCCACAAATCCCGCAGAAATTCACCAGAGTGAGTCATAGATTTGTGGTTTACACGATGCGTTATCATTTTTTTTACTAAAACATTTAAACATCTGTATAATTAATAGATGCTATTTATCCTTGATGAAATATGGAGATAAGTCATCTTGTCTATGTCGTCGCAAGACGATATAGGCACCTCGATTGAGTATCCTAGTGGTTTTTGGGTTTTTCCACAGGTTGATCAATAGGGGTGCTTCTTTTTTGCCTAAATTTACGGTTAAACCATAATCATAGCCAACACTTGTTCTGATGTATGGCCTTGTTCACGTAGGGCTTGTATAGAAAGAGGGGCGTTTCTTTTTGCTAGTCGTTCACCGCAATCATCATTGATGAGGCGATGATGTTGATAGCTAGGCTGTGGAAGCTTAAGCAACTTCTGTAAAATAGTATGAATGTGTGTGGAGGGAAGTAGATCTTCGCCACGTGTGACGTGGGAGATATTTTGAAAGGCGTCATCTACGACTACTGCGATATGATAAGACGTGCCTATATCTTTACGTGACAGAATAACATCTCCTAAGAGATCGTGGTCTACGTTGATTTTACCATGAATTTCATCGTCAAAGGATATGGCTGAAGTCAGTGATTTCGCTTTAGAGGTGTTGAGTCGCCACGATGGGGTTTTACCTTGTTGTAGATAGTGATCGATCTGATCAGGGCTTAAATTTCTACATGTCTGTGCATAGAGTGTGCCTTCGGGGCCATGCGGAGCATTGGTGATGTGACTGAGCTCACGGCTGATGTCCTTTCGGGTGCAGAAGCAGGGGTAGAGGACGCCTAGGTCTTGTAGAGATTGGACAGCGGCTGTGTATTGTGGGAGCCTATCGGTCTGGCGGATCGGTTCCTGATCATGCTGGATGCCTAGCCAGTCGAGATCATCGAGTATTGCTTGGTAGAAATGTTCTCTAGTGCGGCTAGTGTCAATGTCTTCAAAGCGTAGCAGGTATTCGCCACTGTGAGAGCGAGCTAAGTCTTGAGCAACTTTTGCAGCATAGACGTGGCCTAGGTGGAGCAAGCCAGTAGGCGATGGGGCGAATCTGGTGGTGACTGCGGTTTGAATCATCTGTTTGCATTCTAGGAGGTTTGTGATTATAGTCTAGTTATGTCTGGAACGTATCCTAAATTTTTTGTGCAGAGTGTGATGTCAGTTCTTGTGACTTTAGCTGCGAGTTCGTTTGCCAATGCTATAGAGGCTGAAAGAGAGATCTGGTATAATGCTGCTGGTGAGCCTGTTTTAGCAATCGATAAGAAGACGGGTAAAAGAATCAGTCTAGAAGTGCTGAAGAAAGAAGCTCTAATCGCAAAAGCATCGATGGAAGCTAGGCAAGAGGTGCAAGTGGCAGAACCTGAAATAGTGGAGGCTCCAGCCAAAAATATTCAACCAATCAAACCGATTGTGTCACCAACAATCCCTCTAGTTTTACAACATAAAGGGGCTGAGGTGGAGACAGGTTTCCAGTGGTCGCCTAGAGATACTTATTACGGAAGCAGCTATGGCTATTACGGAGGTTACCGTGTAGTGCCTAGATTTTCGAGAAATGGTTACTATGGGCCGGCTCAGTATGTGCCTGCATGTTATCCTGCGTATGGTCATAGACACGATCGCAGCTACATCAATGGTGGCTACAGAAGAGGGGGATTTATCCTCAAATACAGCCGACCTAACTTTAGTATCAGAGCTAAGTTTTAGAAGGTAGTTACTCTCCAGTTAGCGCTTGTGTTTAGTGACTAACTTACGACTACAGACGTAAATGCAATGCATCGCACGTTTGGAGTTTTTGTGTTGCTTGGCAGCATGTGCTTCGACGTAGAAGCCTGCTTTTTCTAGCTGTTTTTTAAACTTAGGTGCAGGCTCAGAAAGCCAGTAACAGACTTTACCCACGGGAGTGAGCACGTCCATCAGCTTTTGTAGAAACTCAGGTGTGTAGAGTCGCTGATTACTGGCTGTGATGAGATCGTCAGGAGTATTGTCGATGTCTAGTAAAATGGAGTCGTAGATGCCATTCGGTTTGTTAGATAGAGTGTCGAAGAGATCGCCTTGTGTGATCACAGTGCGTGGATCTTCTAACAATGGACCATTATATTCTACGAGGAAAGTGCGGTTCCACTCGATCAATGGTGGCATCAGTTCGGCAACTTCAACTGTGGCAGGGCTACCGACGATTTCTAAAGCTCGTTTCAGTGTGAAGCCAAGCCCGAGTCCGCCGATTAAAACTTTAGGGTGAGCTGGTCTTTTAGATTTTCCAGCACGAAGGTGAGCACAGCCAACCTCAGAGAGCATTTCTTCTGAGAAGGTGTGATTGGTGCTCATTAGTTCGCAACCATTATACTTGAGGAAGAATTCTTTATTGCGCTTGTGCAATGAGAAAACGGTCCCGTCAGCTAATCTGGATTCTCCTAAGTCTTCGTAAGGTATCATGCCGAATAGCCTCTGCTAAATCTGAAAATGAGCAAGCTTAGATCATGTCGATTATGAATTTTTTGACGATCTATCTCTCGGTGACCTTCACGCGGAGAAATTGCTTAGCAGTGGTGATAGGGGTGAGCGATTGCCATACGTAGGTGACAGTTCCGTCTGCATTGTAGGTCTCAGAAACGAAGGCCACTTTGTCGGTGGCAGATGTCCAGCTACTAGGATCGAAGTCTGTCGTGTATTCAACTGCTGTTGTTGCCGCTTCAGCTAATGGGTTGATTGTGAAAGTGATCGTGAGGAAATCATCTATGCCTATGGTGCTGATGCCAACCTGAGGAATCCCTGGGATGACATAATCTACAAGGTCAGAGATGCCATTGCCGTTTACATCTACCATCGGGTTAAGTGGTGGAGTCGGGAGAGTCTCTCCGCTACCAGGAGTGCCATTGGCTTGGCCAGATGCACGCCAGTTAGTCGCAAGGTTATGATCAGGGTTTGACATAGGATCGATCAATACAAGAGAGGCGCCTTGTCCATCTGCGCTGTCTGGCCAAGGAGCATCATCGTTATAGGTAAAGCTGAGAAGTATAGATCCTCCCTGAGTTAATGTGAGAGTTTCTCCACCATTGCTGAGCTTTCCTGAGTAGTTACCAGCAACGTTTTGTGAGTTTCCGTAACGAGCGGCATAGGCCAGACTATTTTTGGCCAGAACAAGTCGTTCTCCAGGAGCCAATAGAGGATTCGTTAAGGTTGAAAAATCGAAGCCAATACCAGATACAGAGTTGTCGAATGCTAAACTGCTGAGGTCGAAGGTTGTCGTTCCAGTGTTGAGTAGCTCGATGAATTCGAAATCATCACTATCGATAAATCCTGCCACTTGTTCAGCAGTTGTAGGAGCACCAGGGTTGTAATTAAACTCACTGATGACGAGGCTTGTTAAAGTGGGAATTGTCCCCGTGGAGAAGCTCGCTTCGTTTAGTGCAGACCATTCATTATTGGTATTTCTTACTCGGGATTTTAACACTGTGGAAGCAGTGAGGACGACTGGGCTACCGTTGTAGGTAATAGCTGTTCCAGAAACATTGCCACCAGTTAGACGTGGGTCGCTACCATCAGTCGTGTAGTAAATAGTGCCTGTGCCATTAGGATTAGTTATTGTAATTTGGTCACCGGCGATAATAGAGCCGCCATGCTGAGAAAATACAGGAGCATCAGTGTCCGGGTAGATGTCTTTGGAGCGTAGTTCACCTAAAAAGGTGGTAGCACGAGCTGGAATCCATGTGTCTTTTCGATAGGAGACTTCAGGGACCCAATCATCAATAGTGTTATAGGGGGCGGCTGCAAGCTCGTCACCCCAACGAGCGGCTTCACAGTTCATAGCAGGCTGGAGTTCATCGGCCATATCTTGGAAAAGTTCCTGCATGCTGGCAGTAGTGTAAACTCCGTCGTTGAACATGTGCTTGTGGATGCGATCACCAAAGCGCACCTGAAACTCGGGTGACTTACGTAGTCGGTCATAAATGATACCTGGTGAGTTGCCGTTATTTACTCCTGTGCGGTCGCTACTGAAGAACAAATAGTTCTCTGGATCCCATATATAAAAGAGAAAGGGTCCGCCAGTTGAATCGTTGCGGTGAACATACCAATTGTTGTGAGGCCAATCAGTATTGCTTCCCCAAAAGTTGGCTATCAGGTAGTCGATAAATTGATCTTGATCAACTTGGCTGACAATCGCCTGATGTTTTACTGAATCATAGCTTCCTGTATAATTATTACACAAGGTCATCAATGCATCCCAAGCTATTTTATTTCCCTGCAGTAGTTCTCCAGCAGTTTTAATCACTGTGTAGTCGGTTTCATCTCCACCTTTATGGAGCTCGGCAAATTCTCCGTCTGGGCGTTCATGGGTGTTATAAATACCCCAGTATTTGCCGTTGATGTAAAGGTGCGACCAGTTCGAAGCGATGGTGAGATTACCTGTGCGAGCGTGGGCAACAGTAGCGTAGTGAGTTCTGAACTGTAGAGCGTTAGAGCGGAATAAACCATCACCACCTCCATCCGAGTGAGTTGTCCAGGAGTCGAAGTAACTGCCACGTAAGACAATATTAGAAACCTCGCCAGGGCCAGTTTGCCCCCATAGTGGATACTTGAAGCGTGAGGAACCATATTGTTTCCTAAAGGAGAGGCGCATAGATTTTTTGCCGAGAACTCGTCTTCGGCTACCAGACCCTTGTAGGCGAAGTCCTCCGTCCACTTGATAACCTGGAGATCCGTCGGGATTAATTATTTCAACGGAACAACCACGTTCCCATGCAGAGCCTTCTGAGGTAGGGTTTCTATAGACTCCATTAGGCCCCCACACATCATCGACAGGTAAAACTACAGATAGTGTAGGTAGAGTCAGAAGATCGGTAGCTAGAGTGGAATAACGAGGATCATTCACCACATCTGGGTCCATGTCGTAGTCCCATATCGATAAGCCAGATGTGTAGATAGGTAGTCCAGTTCCATTTTGACTCAGCACATGTTGGGGGAATAAATACGTTACGGTATCAATGTTGGTTGACTGGTAGTTTGTCTTTACTGCGATGGCTCGCAAAACAGTCGTGGTAGTGATCAACACAGTTCCACTGGGAGGAGTGTTAGCATCTAGCGGGAGAATTTGTGTTCCGTTTGTGAGCGATGGCTCTGAGCCATCTGTGGTGTAGATAATTGTAGCTCCAGGATCTGGACAGGTGATTGTCTCGTTGAGCGAGGTGTAGTAAAAGCCTCTACCGTGAGTGAAGGAGGTGTCAGTAAGTGTTCCTTCGTAGGCGGTGTTACCATTAATAGTTCCAGGTGTCGGTGATGTGAAAAATCCTGTGGTAGATGCTCCAGTATCGTTAACTATAGCTACCAACTCACAGCGAAATAAGGCGTCTGAGCTATTAGAAGTGACGTTGAGACCCTGAATAGCGAGAATGTTGTTAGTGCCACTGACTAGGTTGGGAATCATGTCAGACACATCAAAGTCTTCGAACACGGTTGCTGATGCTTCGGGATTATTTCCTCCGGCAACGGTTGAGTTCCACGTTAGGGTATTCGGTGCGTAGGAGCTGCCAGTGGCTGGAGTAGAGCCATTGATAAATGAAGCAAAACCATCGTCATATTTCATGCGTAGCGTTAGTGAAAGAATGTCGCTGGGATTAACTGTCACGTTTACTGGGATACGAATATAGACAGAAGTGTTTTGGTTATACATCGCCGCTTCTACATCTAGGTTAATGTCGTTTTGATATCCGGTGCTTCTCTCGTATCCGACTCCTTGGAGTCCAGATTGCCATGTTGAGTCGTTAAATCCTGCTGCATTATTTCGCCATGTTGTGCCTACTAGAGTATTATAGGCAGCATCAGGCACACGAGCTTTACATGCATCGTTTTCAGTGACGAGGGTCATTGTAGTTGACGGCATAGATGCTCCGTAAGATATGCCTGTTTCTTGTGGTGGGTAGCTCGGAGCGAATGCTGTAGATACGACGCCAGTAGGAGAGAGTAGGGCAAGATATTCCCCAGATTTCGAAAGTGAGAAATTAGTATGTAGCTCTGAGCCTGCAACGCTGCGGTTTTTACTAGAAGCAAAGACAACGATGATTTCTCCAGGTTGGAGGGTCTCACTAGGAAATGCCCATTTTGTTAGATTAGTTTCATCGTCGGTGAGCTTCCAGTTATTCAGGTTCAACACAGTATTGCCTGAGTTGCGTATTTCAATCCAGTCTGAGGCGTCACCATCTTCATCAAGTAGACTTCCATCATTCGACGCTACAAATTCTGTAATCACAGCAGTAGCCCGCACCTCCATACAAGAAATGGCGCTAATCAGCATGGTCACAAACAAAACCATTAACTTAGCTGAGAACATTTTGGAGGTCATTATCATATAGCTATAATAACGCAATTTTTTGATCACTCTAAGGGTTAATGTCGGTATTATTTTTATACCATTTCCATGATCTTCATTTGATCTATAGTTCTCTCCAATCTTTCACGTTTTTGCCTAGTTAGTAGGTGCGGGAGGTGACTCGGTGCCTTGAGCAGATCTATCTCTCGGTGACTTTCACACGAAGAAATTGCTTAGCAGTGGTGATAGGGGTGAGCGATTGCCATACGTAGGTGACAGTTCCGTCTGCATTGTAGGTCTCAGAAACGAAGGCCACTTTGTCGGTGGCAGATGTCCAGCTACTAGGATCGAAGTCTGTCGTGTATTCAACTGCTGTTGTTGCCGCTTCAGCTAATGGGTTGATTGTGAAAGTGATCGTGAGGAAATCATCTATGCCTATGGTGCTGATGCCAACCTGAGGAATCCCTGGGATGACATAATCTACAAGGTCAGAGATGCCATTGCCGTTTACATCTACCATCGGGTTAAGTGGTGGAGTCGGGAGAGTCTCTCCGCTACCAGGAGTGCCATTGGCTTGGCCAGATGCACGCCAGTTAGTCGCAAGGTTATGATCAGGGTTTGACATAGGATCGATCAATACAAGAGAGGCGCCTTGTCCATCTGCGCTGTCTGGCCAAGGAGCATCATCGTTATAGGTAAAGCTGAGAAGTATAGATCCTCCCTGAGTTAATGTGAGAGTTTCTCCACCATTGCTGAGCTTTCCTGAGTAGTTACCAGCAACGTTTTGTGAGTTTCCGTAACGAGCGGCATAGGCCAGACTATTTTTGGCCAGAACAAGTCGTTCTCCAGGAGCCAATAGAGGATTCGTTAAGGTTGAAAAATCGAAGCCAATACCAGATACAGAGTTGTCGAATGCTAAACTGCTGAGGTCGAAGGTTGTCGTTCCAGTGTTGAGTAGCTCGATGAATTCGAAATCATCACTATCGATAAATCCTGCCACTTGTTCAGCAGTTGTAGGAGCACCAGGGTTGTAATTAAACTCACTGATGACGAGGCTTGTTAAAGTGGGAATTGTCCCCGTGGAGAAGCTCGCTTCGTTTAGTGCAGACCATTCATTATTGGTATTTCTTACTCGGGATTTTAACACTGTGGAAGCAGTGAGGACGACTGGGCTACCGTTGTAGGTAATAGCTGTTCCAGAAACATTGCCACCAGTTAGACGTGGGTCGCTACCATCAGTCGTGTAGTAAATAGTGCCTGTGCCATTAGGATTAGTTATTGTAATTTGGTCACCGGCGATAATAGAGCCGCCATGCTGAGAAAATACAGGAGCATCAGTGTCCGGGTAGATGTCTTTGGAGCGTAGTTCACCTAAAAAGGTGGTAGCACGAGCTGGAATCCATGTGTCTTTTCGATAGGAGACTTCAGGGACCCAATCATCAATAGTGTTATAGGGGGAGGAAGTGTGTTCGTCACCCCAGCGTGCTGCTTCACAGTTCATAGCAGGCTGTAGCTCATCTGCTATATCTTGCATGAGTTGTTGCATATTAGCAGTGGTGTAAACACCGTCGTTGAACATGTGCTTGTGGGCTAGATCACCAAAGCGAATCTGAAATTCTGGTGATCTACGTAGTCGGTCATAAATGATACCTGGAGAGTTTGCGTTGTTTACTCCTGTGCGGTCATTACTGGCGTAAAGATAGTGTTCTGGGTCCCATATATAAAAGAGAAATGGGCCGCTTGTTGTGTCGTTTCTGTGAACATACCAGTTATTGTGAGGCCAATCCGCATTGCCTCCCCAGAAGTTAGCTAATAGGTATTCGATAAATTGATCTTGGTCAATCTGATCAACAATCGCCTGGTGTTTAACTGAATCATAGCCACCTGTATAGCCACTACACAGAGCCATTAGTGCGTCCCATGCTACTTTATTACCTTGAAGTAGTTCTCCAGCAGTTTTGATTACAGTGTAGTCAGTTTCATCGCCACCTTTGTGAAGTTCAGCGAATTCTCCGTCTGGGCGTTCATGGGTGTTATAAATACCCCAATACTTGCCATTGATGTAGAGGTGTGACCAGTTGGAGGCGATTGTTAAATTACCTGTTCTAGCGAAAGCTTCTGTGGCGTAGTGGGTTCTAAATTGTAGTGCGTTTGAGCGAGTAATTCCGTCGCCACCTCCATCTACATGAACTGTCCATGAGTCAAAATAGCTGCCACGGAGAACGATATTGGATACTTCACCAGGGCCTGTCTGCCCCCATAATGGATACTTGAAACGTGATGAACCATATTGTTTTCTGAAAGAGAGGCGCATGGATTTTTTTCCAATGGCACGGGTTCTACTACCGGAACCTTGAATACGAAGTCCGCCATCTACTTGGTAGCCTTGTGAGCCATCGGCATTAATTACTTCAACTGAGCATCCGCGTTCCCAGGCAGAGCCTTCAGAAGTTGGGTTTCTATAGATTCCGTTAGTTCCCCATACGTCATCGACAGGCATTACCACAGAGAGAGTGGGGAGGGTAAGAAGATCATCTGCTAAAGTGGAATAACGAGGATCAGTCACGACATCAGGATCCATTTCATAATCCCAGATAGATGATCCAGAGGTGTAGATCGGTAGTCCTGTTCCACTTTGGGTTAACACGTGTTGGGGGAATAAATAGGTTACTGTATCAATGTTAGTAGGCTGGTAATTTGTCTTCACTGCGATCGCACGTAAAACAGTAGTGGTGGTGATCAAGATAGATCCGCTCGGTGCTGTGTTTGCATCTAGAGGTAGAATTTGTGTTCCGTTGGTGATTGACGGTTCAGATCCGTCAGTGGTGTAAATGATTGTTGATCCTAGATCAGGACAAGTGATCGTTTCGTTGATTGTGGTGTAGTAGAAGCCTCGACCATGAGTAAAGGAGGTATCACTAAGTATTCCGATATAGGCAGTGTCACCATTAATAGTTCCAGGTGTCGGTGTAGTGAAGAATCCTGTAGTGGTAGCTCCTGTGTCGGCTACTACAGCAACTAGTTCACAACGGTAGAGCGCATCTGAGCTATTCACTGTGGCGTTGAGGCCTTGGATAGCGAGAATGTTGTTAGTGCCACTGACTAGATTTGGGATCATGTCAGAAACGTCAAAGTCTTCGAACACAGTAGACGAAGCTTCGGGAGTGGATCCATTTGATGCGGAGTTCCATGCGAGGGTAGCGGGTGCGAACGAAGCTCCATTGGCAGGAGTCGATCCATTGATGAACGATGCAAAGCCATCGTCATATTTCATACGTAAAGTTAGTGACAGAATGTCGTTCGGGTTCACGGTCACGTTGATGGGGATACGGACATAGATGGATGTGTTTTGGTTATACATGGTCGCTTCCACGTCCAGGTTGATATCATTCTGAAAGCCATTACTTCTCTCATATCCCACACCTTGGAGTCCACTCTGCCATGTTGAGTCATTAAATCCTGCTGCATTATTCCGCCATGTTGTTCCTACTAAGGTGTTATAGGCTGCATCTGGCACACGGGCTTTACAGGTGTCGTCTTCAGTGACGAGCACTACAGTATTTGATGGCGTAGATGAGCCGTAGGATATTCCTGTTTCCTGAGGAGGATAGCTGGGTGAAAATGCTGTAGAAACGACGCCAGTTGGAGAGATCAAGGCGAGATATTCACCGGCCTTAGCTAGCGAGAAGTTAGTGTGAAGCTCTGATCCAGCAACTCTACGATCTTTTCCAGAGGCGAAAACAACGATGATTTCTCCAGCTTGAAGAGTCACACTAGGGAATGCCCATTTTGTTAGATTGGTGTTATCGTCGGTGAGTTTCCAGTTGTTCAGGTTCAGAGCGGTATTACCTGTGTTTCTGATCTCTATCCAATCTGAGGCTAGACCATCTTCATCGAGAAGGCTTCCATCATTTGACGCTACAAATTCTGAAATAACCGCATTAGCTCGCAGTTCCATACAAGAAACGAGGCTAATCAGCATGGTCACAAACAGAACCATAATCTTAGCTGAAATCATTTTAGAGGCTTTAATCATCGTTTAATATTAAGGCCAAAATTTGGATCTCTCTAAGTGATAATAGTGGTTTTAAGTTTACACCACTTTTGAAATCTTGAATTTGATATTGGTGGTTTTTTTAGGTGGGGGCTTTAAGGTTCTTATCCTATACAGTATATAACTATTTCATCGTTTCCTGCGAGGAGGTTAGGTCGCATTATTGCTGACCTGGGATGGTGATGCTTGGAAGCTGGGTTCTAGGGGTAGGTGCTTCAACTTCTTCTAGTTCCTTTTTGGTAGGGATATTGTCGACTTCTGGGTCGATAAGTCCAGTCTGCTTAGGTAGCATAGGTAGTGTCTTTAGATTGCTTGAATTATCATTAATCTGAGCAGGCTGTCGTATTGAGTCAGCTGCAATTCTGTCAAAAGAGCTTTTCTTCTTAGGGGTGCTTACTGTCTCGGCATTGGCGAGCTTTTCTTTGGCTTTTGCCTTAGCTTCTTCTGATACTTCAGTCTTCTTGCTTTTGTTATTCCACTCATTGGTCGGCTTGCGGAATCCTTTGATTATACCACAGCTAGAGAAGCCTGTGCAGCAGATGAGGCTAGTGGCTATTACTGCGAAGTTGGTGCGTGTATTGAAAATTTTCATTAAGTTGATTATGTGAAGTTTGTCTGTTTAAGCAAGTGAGTTATTTCCATTTATCTAGCCATTCGAGCATTTCGGCGAAGATTGCGTTGCGCTGCTCATCATACATTAGGAGGTGGTAGGCGTCGGGGTAGTAGCGATGGGTCTTATCTGTGCTGGATGGGATCTTGCTGAAAAATTGCTCGGTGTATTGCTTGGGAGTGAAGTAATCTTTGCCGCCGTTGACCACTAGGATTGGCAGATCGATGCTTTCTGCCTTTAGGTTCATTCCATCGATGTTTTTCCCCAATGTAGCTAGTAGGCGAAGGGTGAATTTGTCGATGTAGTAGGAATTAGTTGCTGCCTGAGTATCGTGATCGTTGGCTCCCTGAGTGACTTTTACTGTGTCGTCACCTGAGAATAGATTTAGCGCTACTTTATAGCGTGGGAAAATAGCGGCAATCATCTTGGCAGCGGTGAATTTCCAGCGAGCTAGCTGATGAGTGAGGTCGACTACTGGGGCTAATAAGATGATACCATCACAGATAGGATTTTTAGAGTTTTGATGAGTCTTACTATGATGAAAAGCGTGGGTGACGATAAGTGAACCCATGCTTTCTCCACACCAGATGATCTTGGCGATAGGGTGTTCTTTTCTGACTAATGCGGTGAATGTGCGTAGATCTTGATACCATTCTTCAGCTTTATAAATGTCACCTCTACGGTGTTTTTTTAGGTCGTTTCCTTGGCCACGAGTCTCGAAGGCATACAGAGCGATGTCGGAATTGTGCTGCTGGATGTAGTCTCCGAAGTTATCGTAATCTGAAGCTGCGCCATTGATGCCGTGGACGCCAATGATGACGATCTTAGGCTCAGATGCTGACTTCCAGTGCTTGTAGCCGAATTTGTCGTAGTCAAACGATGTGAATGTGGTGGTGTCTAATTGGGGGGAGAGTGTGGTTTTAGGCATGGTTTTAGGCGGAGCTTGTCTATGAGCGCAGGCTGCTAGACTGGCTATGAGTATGAGGTGAATCAGCGCTCTAACTGGTCTTGTCATTTAGCCAGGTGAGCAGGGCGTCATGGTTATTATAATCGTAGCAGAATGACTGGAAGCCATGAGCTATTCCGGCGGCTATGTTTTCAGGCATGTCATCGATATAGACCGTTTCCTCTGGGATGATATCGAATTGTTCGATCGCTCTTGTGAAGAATTCAGGCTGCGGCTTGATTGCTTGAATCTCATGTGAAAAGACAGCGGCGTCGAAGATCTTGAATATCGGGTAATTGTCTAGATTTTTAGCGTGAATGGGGTTGATGTTAGAGAATAAAATCAGTCTGTGGCCTTGGTCTTTAAGTTCCTGAGCGAGTTTCTTAGTAGCCGATACTGGTGTGAAGATAGAATTCCATGTGTCGTAGAAATGCTGATCTGTTCCTGAGTAATCTAATAGTGGTCCGACGAATTTTAGGTAGTCCTCAGTGCTGAGTTGCCCTGCCTCGAAGGCATCTTTTTTCTCGATGATCTTAGTTAGGGCATCTGGATCAGCGTTGGGTCCCATGAGTGATTGGAGTGCTGGCTGGAAATCGAATGCGAGAAGCACGTTTCCGATATCGAAGAGGTAGGTCATGGTCTATTTTTTGAGGTGATTGAGTATGAAGTTGGCCGCAGTGATCGCACCAGCTGGCTTGGCGTGGAGGGTGAGCTTACGTTTCATGGTGCGCCACTTTTTAGCATCATTTTCTAACAAATCACGAAGAGAGCTCTGTATATCGAGATGGCTTTCAGTGTAGTATCCACCACCGATTTTTTCTAACAAGGCAAGGTTTCCTTCTTCCTGTCCGGGGACAAGATGGTGGATGAGCATGGGGCAGGCTGCAGCTATGGTCTCGTGGACTGTGGCTCCGCCAGCTTTACCTACTGTGAGGTGATGTGTGCTGAGTAGTTCTGGGACTCGTCTGGTCCAGCCTTTAATATGGACTCTATCTGGGAACTCTATTTGGATCTCTCTAACGCGATCATAGAGTTTTCTGACATTTCTACCAAGAATGACAGTGATCTGAGTGCTCGGGTGGCTGGCAAGAATCGCTCGCATGATGCGGCGGATAATTGGCTTCTTAGCAGTGGGGAAGAAGAGCACCTTGAATGGTGAGCAGGCGTCATCGGCTGAGATTGTCTCTAGCTGGGTGAATTTGGGGCTGACACAGAAGCCTGTCACGATGATCCGTTGCTCATCTAGTCCCTGATCGATAAGTGATTTCTTAGTGAATTCATCTGTCACTAGGTAGTAGTCTGAAGGGGCTTTTTTCCACGCTCCATTGATTTCTATCGAGTCCGTGATGACAGTGAAGACGGGAACACGAGGGATGCCTTTCTGGAATGCTCGCTCGATAAAGTAGGGATAGAGCGGATAGGTGCTGACAATAGCTGCGGGCTCGAAGCTTAGCATAAAGTTTCTCAGAGAGGCCTCTGGCTTACGCATCATAGGAAGGCGTTCTTTTGAGAAATCGTGCTTCTCCACAGAGCTGTAGATCCGATACCAAATGCGAGGAGTGTGAGTAGTGATAAAGCGGTAGAATCCACGTAGTTTATCGTTGATCCACGGGGAGCCAATGGCGCAGGGGTCGATGACTTCAGCTTCTGCTATGTCTTCGAACGCTTCAGCTAAATTATTAGCAGCGCTATTATGTCCATCACCAAACCCAGCTGTAGTGATGATAATTCTTGGTTGCACCGTTGATTTCACTTTTTTGTTTATATCAGGATTATCAGTTGCGTCTATCCTGATTTTGTAACATTCTAGCCTTATAGTATGAAAAAGGGCAAGCAACCAGAGTTAAGAACGGTAGAAGAGAATTCTGAGGAGTCAGTAGTAAGACTCAGCGTGGATGGTGAGGAAGCTAATCCAGAGGTAGTGGAGGTCGAAAAACTCACTCACAAAGTAGAGGATGATATAGATTTACTGCTTAAGGAAGAGCCTTCAGATAGATCAGTAGATGAGCAAGAGCTGGATAAGCTTTTTAGCGAAAAAAAACCATCACGTCATGACGATGAGGATGTGCGTAGGGCTCTGGTGCAAACAAAGACATCTAAAGCGAGTTTGCTAAGAATGAAGTCTGGTGAGGCCACTAAGGTTACCTTGGCTGAGCAGATGGCTAATAATGTTACTCTCGAAGATACATGGGATGGTGAGGATCGTGAGGCGATTAAAGTTAACCCAGCTGTTAAAGTTACGATCATTTGTGTTGCTGTTCTTTTGGTTAGCATTGGAGGGTTTGCTGTCTGGAAAATCTCACAAAGTGATGAGAATGTGATGAGTGATGAGTTGGTGAAGCGTAAGGAGTTACGAGAGCTACACGAGCGTAAAACAAGCGCAGCGCTTAAGAGTGTGAACGCAGCTGAAGGAGTTTTGAGGAGTTACCTGTTAGCTGATTCAGTCGAAGCTAGGTTACCTTATGTTCACAGGGGGCAGGAGTTAAGAGATCGAATGATTGCCTATGGTGTTAAACATCCACCAGCTGTTTATAGTAACCTTGCTCCACTTTATATTAAGCCGGCAGACGGTCATGGTGAAAATGTTTGGTCGGTGCTATTTGGTTATGGTCAGTTTAATGAGGTAGAAGAGATTTATCTGCGAAAAGATGAACTTGGAGAGTTTGAGGTGGATTGGACTTCACAAGTTGGTGCTGAACTAGATGATGTAGTAGCATTTTCTGATAATCAGGATAGCGAATCTAAGGTGTTTAGGTTTAAAATCGAGCAGAAGTATATGACAGGGTTTTATAATTGGGGTTTCAACGATAAAGAGTATGCATCTGTCCGACTGACTGTTCCTGGAGTAGACAGGACGTTCTGGGGCTATGTTCCTTTGAGAAACCATTCTCTCCTTTTCAAGATGAACCACTATTTTGAGCAGCTCGAAAAGTTTCAAGCAAAGTATCAAACTCCACGTAATAAGATCATCCTAAAAGTGAGATTCCTGCCTGACACCGATCCAGATAATAAGAACTGCTTCATCATCGAGGATATAGTCTCTCCATCATGGTTTTTTGAAGATGAGGTTAATTATAAAGTGAGTAAGTAGTGGTTTAGTGTTAGGTGTTAGGAAGCTCCGTGCTCCGTGCTCCGTGCTCCATGCTCCATGCTCCATGCTCCATGCTCCATTTCCCATTTCCCAATCACTAGGCACGAGAAAAGCGTAGTCAATGAAGACTACGCTTATAAAACAATGAAAATGTTTAAATCAATCTAGAAGGGGAGGCTTACTTAATGATGCCTGCCTTCTTAAGAGTGACGTATGCGCCATTCTTATTGATTGTTTTGATCGCTTTCGCTGAAAGTTTTACTTTAACAGTGCGTCCTAGCTCAGGAACAAAGATGTTCTTGGTGTGTAGGTTTGGAGTAACCTTACGCTTAACTGTTTTTGTTACGTGGCGTCCAATACCACCCTTTTTCTTTGCAAGACCTGAACGGTGAATCTTGCGTCCTACGCGGACCTTGGAACCTCTAATGCTACATACTCTTGACATATCTATAAAATTTGTTGTTTTTGTGTGGGGCGAAGAGATACAGTATGGCTGTAAAAGGTCAAGGGGTTTCTGCTTTTTTTCTGCTTTATTTAACTTTTCTAAAGCATTTATTCCACTCTAGGGCAGAATCGACGCATTTTCCCATGTTACTAGGACATTCCAGCCCACTTTAGCGTAAACATTCTGGATGACTAATTGCGCCTGTTTTTTTGCATTATCCATTATTTTTGGCTTAGATGCGGCTTCTTCGATGAGTTTTTGAGCTTCTAGCATGGCGTCTTCCATCATTTTAGCTCTGTTTTTAGGGTTTCTTAGAGGAGCAAACCCTTTGCCGCTGATGCTACCTAGGCGTGATCTATCGTGATCGACTCTAGGTGAGATGACTTTTGGCTGAGGTAGTATGACGGTAATCGTTTGTTCATCCTCATTTCTATCTTTGATTTTTACTTTGGAGAGGTCGAATGTGATGAGAGCGTCACCATTGATCGCCCAGATTCCTTTGTAGTCCTTATTATTGGCTTCTAGTATGTCTGAGATGTAAACTCGGTTAGTGACTAGCTCCGACAGTGCCTGGATGCTCTCCACGGTGGGCGCCAGGCTATTTACCTTAGTTTTCTGAGGGTCTAGGAAGCTTTGTTTAAACCAGTAGCCAGAAAGCACGATGGCAGTGAGAACGAGTGCTGTAAATATGGTGCGTAGCGGAGTCATGAGCACTTATTTGGTGTTTTCGTAGCCAGAACGCACACCTTTCCACTCGGTGGGATCTACGTCTCTGTTGAGAGCTGCTAAGGTCCCAAAGGCAGCTGCTGCTACCACCAGAATACCAAGAACGACTCTGCGCTTACGAATTCTCCTTTTACTTTTACGTTTGGGAGTCTTGGCAGAGAGTTCAGGTAGTTTATCTTGGTTCATCATGTTGTTATCTATTACGATAAGTGATGAGGTAAATATTTCAACTGATCAATTTATAAGCTGTTTTAGCTTATAAATGACTAGGCTCCTGCAGCATTAGTGAGTGCGACTGCTTCAGCTGGTAAGAAACTCTTGAATCTAGCTTTATCAATCGCTTTTAGGTAGGCTTCCTGAGGGGTGACCATACCACGCTGGAGTTTGTCCCAGATAGAGTCATCCATAAATTGCATGCCGAGTGAGCCACCTTGGGTAATGACATCGTTGAGTTTCTGAGTCTTACCTTCACGGATAATCGCAGAAACAGCTGGTGTGGAGAACAGGATTTCATTCACGGCAACACGACCTTTGGTGTCACAGCGTTTCATGAGAAGCTGAGCGACTACTCCACGGATAGAGGCTGAGAGCATGGTGCGCACCTGAGCTTGCTGATCAGATGGGAATACATCGATAAGACGGTCAATCGTTTTGACTGCATTGTTGGTGTGCAGTGTTCCGAATACGAGCATTCCAGTCTCTGCAGATGTGAGCGCTAGTGAAATAGTCTCTAAATCACGCATCTCACCAACGAGAACGATCTCAGCATCTTCACGGAGTGAGGCTCTTAGACCATCAGCGAATGTAGCGCTGTGGGTAGGGACTTCTCGCTGAGTGATGATACATTGCTTATTCTTATGAACGAATTCGATAGGTTCCTCAATGGTGATAATGTGGCGATTATAGTTGGTATTTATATAATCAATGATCGCCGCTAGCGTAGTAGATTTACCAGATCCAGTAGGTCCAGTGATGAGGACTAGTCCTGCACGGATATCAGCAAACTTCTTCACTACATCGGGAATACCGAGTTGCTCAAGAGTCATGATGTCAGTCGGGATCAGGCGGAATACTGCACCTAGTCCGAATTGTTGTTTAAGATAATTACAGCGGAAACGTGAGTCTTCATCCATTTCGTAGGCAAAGTCGAGATCACCAGATTCGAGGAATGCTTCGAACGATGGTGGATGAGCAATACCTGAGAGTAGCTCATGAATTGTTTCGCGGTCGAGATCTGGTTCTCCTTCAATAGCCGTCACTGCACCATGAGCACGGATCTTCGGTGGGTATCCTTCTGTGAGGTGGAGGTCTGAGCCGCCTTCTGCGATGAGTATTTTGAAAAGTCTGTCTATGCTAGCCATGTCTTGTATCAGTATGAATTTTTTAAAAAAATGTGGAGAAATTAAGCTGTGAGAAATTCTCTCATCACAACGCGGTCTTCGCAGCGCATCATGATTTCTTCGGCAGTGACTTTACCATCGATATAGAGTTGCTTGAGTGAGTCATCCATCGTTGTCATGCCGACATTTTTACCTGTCTGCATGATGCCTGGGAGCATGAAGGTCTTGCCATCACGGATAGTAGCACCTACGGCTGGAGTGTTGACTAAGATCTCTAGTGCTAGACAGCGGCCATCGCCACTAGCGAGAGGAAGTAGTTGCTGCGAAATGATGCCACGGAGTGACTCGGCGACCATGATGCGGATCTGGTCACGCTGATCGATAGGGAATACGTCGAGCATACGGTCGAGTGTTCGAGGTGCATTACCTGTATGAAGTGTTCCGAGAACTAGGTGACCAGTTTCCGCTGCGGTAACAGCAAGCTGGATGGTCTCTAGGTTTCTCATTTCTCCCACCACGATGATGTCTGGATCTTCACGGAGAGCTGCTTTCAGGGCACGCGGGAATGACTCGGTATGGTCACCTACTTCACGCTGTGTGATGTGGCAGTTCTGTGGAGTGTGGACGTATTCGATAGGATCTTCCAGTGTGAGAATGTGATCCTGTCTGTCCTTATTAATAAAGTCTAACATCGCCGCCATGGTTGTGGATTTACCAGAGCCGACTGAGCCTGTCACTAGGATGAGACCATTGTGATAGCGGCAGAGTGGTGTGAGGAACTCTTTAGGAAGCTTAAGCTCGTCCATCGTTCGGATTGTCGTTTCGATGATACGGAACACGATTTCTTTACCAAGTCTCTGTCGCACCACGGAGGCTCTGAATCGAGCGTTCGGGTTCTCGTAGGCATAGTCAGCATCGCCGATCTCTTCGACACGCTTTTGACCTTTTTCATCGAGGAAGGACTTCACGAGAATGTCCATTTGTTCTGCAGTGAGCGGTGCTGCATCTGCCCAGATAGGCTGAAGCTTGCCGAATCTGCGCCAAGCGGGTGGGTAGCCAGTAGAGAGATGGATATCTGATGCATCATACTCTACTGCCATATTCAGGTAGGTGTCTACGTGGTCGTAAAAAGGAATTTCTGACATATTAAAGGAAATAAATTTGTAATAACTAACAGAAACATTTTTTACCCGCACTTGGCACGCAAAAAATGTGCTTAATTTTAGATTTACGATAGCTTGTCTAAATGCTGAGAATACTTAGCTTCATTCTGTCTTAAACACAGTAAATCACGCCTCATAGCGATGCTTGTGGCAGTTTATGCATGGTGCATTAAAACTAAGAGTAACACAGGATCTGATTTATTCCCTAAAAAATGCTGAATAAGCTTCTGATCGTTGATTTAGTTGCGTAACCTTCTTGCTGTAATCACGTAATTAATACTGTATAGAAAATTCTTAGTAATGAGTAGATTAACAAAACTTTCAGATCAAAAGTGGTCGCCACAGCATGCTGCGCATTTACTAAGGCGGGCGTCTTTTGGCGGTAGCCCTGAGGAGGTAGATCTCTGTTATAAGCTAGGGATGGAGACATCTGTGGAGATGATTCTACTCGGTAGACAGCCAGGCATACCTCAGAGAGTCAATGTAGGAAGACTACACCCAAAGCTAGAAAAGACACTGCCTCAGCTGGGAAAAAAATATAGTTCCTCACTAGATGATGACCTGAAAGAGTATGATAAAAGGTTATTCAGCCTACAAAATAGCTGGCTTGATAGAATGATCGGAGTGGGTGCCCCTCTAGAGAAAATGACACTTTTCTGGCATGGGATGCTTACTAGCTCTTACGCTAAGGTGCAGACTTCATCGTTCATTGTAAGACAGAACCAGCTTTTCCGTAGTATGGCTTATGGTGATTACCGTGAGCTGGTGAAGAAGATCGTAGTTGATCCAGCCATGATCGTTTATTTGGATATCGACCAGAACAGACGGACTAAGCCGAATGAGAACTTTGCTCGTGAGCTACTAGAGTTATTCACACTAGGTGAGGGGAATTATTCCCCAGACGAGATTAAGAAGCTCGCTCGTGAGATCGTAGGTTACTCGCTTAGGAAACCTAAGGAAAAAGTCGAATTTAAGGATGAGGACATGTTAGGCATGGAGAATAATGTAGGCTTTAGTGACAAAGTCAAACGACTCAGCAAGACGGTTGATTCTATTTTCAAGAAGCGAGCATGCGGACATTTGTTGTGCAGGAGACTGTGGAAGTTTTTCGTGAGTGTGGATGAAAATCCATTAGCTATTCTAAGTCTAACAGAAATACTCCGTGACTCTAAATGGCAAATGAAGCCAGTGCTGCGTGAGATGTTTATGAGTGAGTTGTTTTATGCCGATAAAATTGTCGGCCAGCAGATCAAGTCGCCAGTGCAGTATCTGATCCAGTCGCATAAGGAGATGCATGCTCAGCAGCTCGATAAGAAGTGTGCTTACTACACAATGGAGAAGCTCGGTCAGAACCTCTTTAACCCACCGAATGTAGCAGGGTGGCCAGCTGGGGAGACTTGGATCAATGGTGACAGCATTTCTGCGAGGTATAAACTATCGTTAATGCTTAGTGATGTGATGCAGCGTAATGGCGATAAGGTAGTGAAATTATTTTATAGTAAAATGAAGCAAGACAGGGTGGCGGGATTGATCAAGATGATGGATCACTTCCTGCCAGTGACGATCCCAGCAGAGAAGGCGAAGTTGCTGTTAGATTTAGCCAAGGGTGCTGAGAGTGAAGCGGATGTGCATAAGATGGTGCAATACATGATGTGCATGCCAGAATATCAAATGTGTTAGAGGGAGAAATGATGATGGATACTAGAAGAGAATTTTTAAGAAAAACAATGCTAGGCGCACCTCTAAGCATGGGAGCGGGAGCTGGATTGACTAGCTTCCTAGGGCAGAGCCTGACTGGAATAGCGCAGGAAGCCATTGATATTCCTATTTTAAATGATGATGCACGTGGCCATAAGATTTTAGTCCTGATCCAACTGGATGGTGGAAATGATGGTTTAAATACAGTCGTTCCCTGGGGTAATAGACGCTATTATCAAGCTCGTCGATCTATAGCGATCAAAGAAACAGACGCCATTAAATTAGAAGGAATCAAAGACAATCAGGGGCTAGGTTTGCACCCAGAGCTCAACTATTTTTCTGAACTTTTTAAACAAGGTAAGCTGGCAGTGATCAACAACGTGGGCTATGCGAACCCTAACAGATCACACTTTAGATCTGGTGCGATCTGGGAGTCAGCTATGGAAAATGCGAGCTGGATGAATGAAGATCAGCTCAGAGCTCAGACTGGCTGGCTGGGCAGATACTTTGACCAATGTTGTGCAGGTGAGGGGAACCTAGCTGGTGTCTATCACGGCAAGAATCCGCTATCCATGAGAGGGGAGTCATTCCGAGGGACCAGCGTGGCTGATCTGGAGAACGATCCCTTTGGCTATATGAAACTCCGCAATGATCTGATGTCTGACCCTGTGTTTAGAAAGCTTCAGAATCCGGCATCTGGTGGAGAGCCTGAGTCAAAACTAAAATTTGTCCGTGATGTCTCTAAAGACACGCTCAGCGCTAGTGATAAAATGCGTAAGTTTTTAGCCGATGTTAAGCAACGTGGCAATGGATTTCCTCAGACAGGATTAGGTAAACAGCTGGGATTGATTTCACAGTTTATTTCACAAGGGGCATCGACTCGTGTGTATATTGCGAGGATTGGAGGTTTCGACACCCACTCTAAGCAACTCGCTGGCCATGCCGCGAGGATGAAGGAAATCAATGATGCTGTGCAGGCATTTATGTCACAAATCGATGTGATAGGAGTGGAGAAGAATGTGGCTGTGATGACCTTCTCAGAGTTTGGTCGTCAGCTGAAAGAAAACGGCACTCAAGGAACAGACCACGGTGCTGCAGCTCCGATGTTCTTAATAGGTGGCGGAGTGAAAGGCGGAATCTACGGAAACGCTCCGAAACTCAAAGGAGATATGGTAGCTGACTTCGGCGGATTAGTGCATGAAATCGATTTTAGATCAGTGTATCGATCTGTGTTAGAGCAGTATCTTGGAGTCTCATCATCAGGGATCATTTCTGATGTCTTTGCTCCGATGAAATTGTATACTTAGATCAGTCAGAAAATTTTTAGTGCTAAAAAAACAGCATATTTTAATTTGCTTTTCTTAATTGAATAGTGTAGTTATACATTATTAATAAAATTATGAAAAGATCACTCTCCTGTATCACTAAACGTTTTCTAACAATACCTGTCATAGGTCTAGGTTCTTGTCTTATTGTCTCCTGTGGCTCAGGCCCTGAGTATCAGGAACCAGCCTACGAGATTAAAGAATTACCAGCCAGCCCAGCTGAGGTAGATGTCGCTCGACCAGACTTCGATGTTCCTGGCATGCAAGTGCAGAACCCGAACACACCACTAGTTAAGCCAAAGGATGAAGTGGTAAAAGGTAGACCACTTGTAACAGCAATTCCTCTAGCTCGACCAGTCCCCGGAAGACCAGGATGTGTGTTCAACCCCTTTAATCAGAACATTGTAGATGTGGAAGGAATCCCATCTGGAACTAAAGTGGTAGACCCGTTAGATAAAGACAAGACCCACGTTTTTAAAGTGCCTTAGGCTCTATTATTTAGCATGTGATCATTGGCTCTAGTTAATTATAAGCTACCCATTAATGTTGTCTCTTCTTCCTGTGAGAGGTAACGCCACTTGCCATTTTCTAGATCTAGATCGAAACTGCCAATACTGATTCGTTTCAATTTCAAGACCTTTAATGGTGTGCCGAATTTAGGGTCTTTCAGCGCCCCGAACAGTCGACGAATGTGGCGGTTCTTGCCTTCGTCTATTTTTACAATGAGTTTTGTTTTAGCTCCACCAACGCCTTTTTTCTCGATGCCAATAGTTTTGAGTAAGTCTCCCTTGCTTCTGACTCCACTCATAGCGGAAGCAAGATGCTGGTCTGTTACGTGGCCTCTGACCCATATCTCGTAGACTTTTATGCAGTTCCCAGGCTTGGTCAATGCATCGCCGACTTTACCATTGGTGGTGAATAAAAGCAGTCCCTTAGATTCCAAATCAAGCCGACCTATAGGCATCCATCCATCTTTGAAAACCCAATTGGGTAAAAGCTTATACACTGTTTTGCGTCCAAGCTCGTCAGAGCGTGTGACCACATAGCCCTTGGGCTTGTTGAGTGCTAACAGTGTTTTCGAATCGTTGCTTGTGCTATTCATTGGATGCGTTTGACCAGACCTTAGGTGCTGATTGTTTCCAGTAAACTATAATAGTGCATTCTCTTGAGCGCAGAGATTTCAGCAATGATTTACTTATCGATTAATCCTGCCTATGGTTCCGTATGGATCCTATTTCAAAGCGACAATTTCTATTAAGTATCGGCACACTCGGAGCAAGCGTAGTTTTAAACAACTGCGCTGGAATCAACCAACTGGGAGGCCTAGGTAACATTGGCCTCGGTCCAGGTCTTATGCCTACATTCCTCATCAAACCACAAATGATGATGAGTAAACTCACACCGCATTTTCCATTTCAGCAAGGCTATAAAGGCCTTGCTGACATAAGCTTCTCTAACCCTGTGCTCAGCATGGTTCCTGAGTCAGATAAAGTCAGAGTAGGGCTTACCACGCTTGGTGGAATTCGTGGCACAGGTCGTAAACTTGGTGGCAGATGCCAGATTGCCTGTGGCTTAAACTATGATCCTAAGACACGAGGAATCTACCTAAAGGACTCAGTGGTGGAAGATTTCACTCTAACAGGAGTTTCTAGTCAGCTCACCTCTGGCATACGCGATGTGGCGAACCTCGTAGGAAAGAATTTGTTAGAGCGCTATCCAGTCTACACACTCGGAGATAGTGCCGGTTTAGGATTACTTAAAAAGATGAATGTCACTGACCAAGGAATCTTACTAAGTTTCGGTATTTAAACGTTGATACTCATTTAGAGTCACTGACCGAACACATCCAGTCTAGTAGGGAATAGATATGTTCTCGATCTCAGTGGCTGCAGGTAGTCCTAGGATGCATCATTTGTTCGTGATGAAGGATCCTTTTCTGTTGCGGTTGGTCGAGAAGTATTCAACCAGAAGATCTGAATTAAAACATAAACCAACGATACTAATAGCAACCTTACATTTTCTGCATCAAACCCATGGTCTGCTATATGAGCGAGCCGTAAGATTCCACTCCAGCATAGGATGCCGATCAAGCATTGCGCAGCAATTCTCCGAGCACAAAGAATACCGATAGAGCATGCAATCACAGCCAAGCATTCAAAAATAAACTTAGGGTCTTTTATCGCTATAGCCAGTGGCAACGTGAAAGAGCTTGTTAAGATGAGAACGAGAGCAGAAAGTTGCGCTATGATTTTAGCTGTGGTCTTCATGTAAGTGAATGTTGAAGCTCAGTAAGCCCAGAGGGGCGAGCTAGCGTGAAATTTATGTTTATAGTTGTAGTTGTCTGAGTTGCTATAGAAGCAGGCGCTATCAGTAGAGGATTACTGCGACTAGATTTCGGTCTTTTCATCTTTTCCAGAAATCCCACCAAGGAGTTTTGTTGAGTTTCTTCTTAGTAATGGTTCGATACCAATTCTTGTGTTCATTAGCATCGTCAGCGAAACCAGCAGCAACAAACAGATCTCGCCAGTCAGTTTTAGCTAGATCAAACGCATTTTCCTCACTGTCTACGTTCGTTGCAATCACCTTGAGGATTGAGAACCGAATCCTATCCATGTCTGCTGATTTACTGTTGTTATGAAAAGGAATGTTCTCAGCGGCTTCGATCTCTAACCTTCTTGCAAGCTTGGAGAGTAGAGGCTCTTCAAAGAGAAGCTCCAACAGCTTGTTAACTTTCTTGGTTAATGGTAGGGACATTTCAGGAGAACGTTTTAGTTGAGCTAAATCTTATGAGCTAAAGTAGACTTTTATTTAATGGATGTAGTTGTGTGAAAAGTTATAGGAATAAGCAGCGTCATAGCTTAACTACTCTGGCTCAGTTGCTTTTTCGTTTTTCTTAGACAGTATGTAATTTGCTGTAAACATCACATCGCCATCTTCTGAGTGCACAATGCCATCAATATATACTTTTCCATCAGCTTTGAGTTTTCCATTTTGCACCGCGGTCCAGCCCCTGGTGTTTTTTGATTTAAAGGTGAATTCTGTCTGATTTTTGATTTGTAATAGGTAGGTGATAATCTTGCCTTCTGTGTCTTTGGCTTCCCCTGTAAAAGTATTCTCAACTTCTGTCTTCATCCATTTAATAGAAACGCGATGCTTTGTGTTTGGCTGATAGATGTAATCTGAAGTCTCAATAAAGCTCTTTTTGTCAGCTGAAAGTTTACCGGTTCTGGTTCCTGTAAATGCTAGTTTCTCTACTTCATTTGGAGAGTCTAGCTCTCCTGATATGATCACGGGATGAGTGAAGAATTCGAAATACCAAGCTTTGAACTCTTGAGAGAAAACTGGTGATGTTAGAGAAAAGAGTATGAGTAGAATTAGATGTTTCATTTTTAGAAAATCGCCTTAGATTAACTGCTTTGTATGGAATGTCATATAAGGCAGTGGTTTCAAGGTTATAGTTTAGGTTTGGCTACTGTGATTGCTTATCCTTTTTTGTTGAGGGAATTACACGAAGCGTAAATTGCTCATTCATATCAAAGTCAAGATGTTCATGTAAATCAGCCTTCAAACGAAGTTGAATAACGACTTTTGATTTTTTTATACTAACAATTTTGACTGATGCTAAATCAGCTTTCTTCATCCATCCCATCATCGGATTCCCAAACCTGAAAGCAGTAACTTCTCCGTCCTTCATAGAGGCGATTTGAGTGTATTCGTTTATCTTCATAGCAGCTCGCTTATTCGGTATGGCTTTGAGCTGAATGGTTTGCCCTTCCTTTACATCAGATGGAAGTTGGAAAACAATATTGTAATAACTAACGCCGTCAAAGGTCCCAACCAGAAAGTTGTGTTCAGAAAGGCTAACCGCTATAGATGCTCCGGACTTCACTTCATGATGTTCCCATGCTCCATTATAAACCTTGTTGGCGATTACCTGAACATCATGACTCCACGTATTTTTGGTGGTGGTTTTGACCTGGTTCTGAGTCATTGAGCAACTTGATAGAGTAACACAAGCAAAGGCGATAAATATTAAATAGAGTAGATGCGACATATTTTTAGAGAACGTCTTATTCTAGCGCCATTGGAGAATGGGCGCAAGTATGGACTTTTGTTAGTTTCTATGGAGACGCAAAGAATTTGCTATCGTAGTTTGCTAGGCAGGATCATTTGGCTGAATCGACTTTAAGAATCATGGATTTATCTTAGACCGTTTTACACTAGTTGATTTCCAGAACTTAGAATACGCTTTGAATAACTCAGAGTAAAAGGCTGTTATCTCCTGCTTTGTTGCTACTGAGACATGATCGCCTTCCACTGATACAACAATTTGACTAGGCTTCATGTTGTCGAAATACTCTGAAGCTTCAGCCTCGCTAATTGCTTTGTTATCTAGAAAAAATTCGTTTTTATCTTCATTAAGAACAAGTCCAGAAGTTTCTATTTTTGGAGCACAACAACTAGTTAGTAAGATCGATAATATTCCTGTGAGGACTACGAGATATTTCATTTTATTCAATGTCGTTACGATAGTTGACTGTAAATCCTTGGTTATTGAGGAAATCTAATAAATTTTTTGAAGCCTTGATTTTTGCTTCTTGCGATAGCCAGAATCCCAAAATAGTTCTGCGGCGAAAACCGTTGTCTGTATCCCACAGATTTAAAGTTGTTGTCGACTCTATACTATTTGATGATTTTACGTGTTCAATGGTTATTTCTAAGGGCTGTTTTCGAGATATTTTGAATTGTAGTTTTTCTGGGTTAGTCCTTGAAACAATTAAATCTTCATCAGTGACCTCTAATATATCGCCTCTGTTATGTTGGCATAGAATGTAAGGAATAATGAGAAAAAGCAAACCTCCAAATGATGTAATTACCCACAGTTGATGCTGAATACCAATAAACACAAAACCGAGAACAAATAATGCCCATAAAGTAATACCACAAAGATGGACTTTATCTTTAGGATAGTTACGAGGGTTTATTTCAAACCGAGAGCTGGTGTTCACCGAGAGACTCATATTTTTAGCAAAACGTCATAGCATAGCCGACCCCACGGAGGGCGAACTTTGACGAAGGTGTTGAGGTTGTAGTTAAGTTAAAAGCTATACGATTATCAGACTCCACAAGAGATGCTAGATAAGCTGACTAGTGTTGCACTTTCAGCTTGATACTCAGCATTTTTATTGGGTTTCATTATGCACACCGATAATCTTAAGGAAACCAAAAATTCCAATTAAAAGGAATGTGACTGAAGCGATTATTAATTCAAAGAAAGAATATTGCATCGATAAGCTAGAATCAGAGATGGATTTTGGATTGTAGTAAACAGTGCAAAAATCTCCGACCTGTTTATTAGCAGTATATCGGTTGAATGATTCTACATCAGACATGAATGATACTACAGAAATTTTATATTGGTGATTATAGTATTCTTTGTTTTCTACGGAATACCAATATTCTATAGTTATATTCTTACCATTTCTTGCTAACGTGGTTATTTGACCAGTTGTGCTGTCCCTGTTTCGACTTTCTATATACTTCAAAAAAATGAAAATCGAGTAGGTGAGAAAAACGATGAATAAAGTTATAACGATAGCTCTTTTCATATTTTGTTTATGTATCGTGCTAAGGTAGGGGGGGAATTGAGGAGGAACTTATTTTTAGGCGAGATTCTATGGCTGAAGCTCATTGTGAGCCATGCCTTGGTTAAAGAGTATGATGAGCTTAGGGTTTCCGTGGGCTATCTCTCTGACACGAGGTCGGAGAGACCTATCCAACATATTAATAATACCTAAACTCATCATGAAAGAAATATACTACATCGGGCTAGACGTGCACAAGGACACAGTTGCTATCGCATCTATTAAATCAGGTTCTCGCTCAGAGGCTA
>CAKZNV010000231.1 GCA_937132085.1 uncultured Rubritalea sp.
TCAAAAATGTAGAGCGGTGTGTTCGGAGCATAATGACTACCGAGCATTCCCGGAGCTTCCATGCCTTGAGCTGCTTTTTCTTCCAATTCCTTGAGCGCTCGCTTACTGAGCTTCTTAGGTCGGATGACTTTGCCGAATTCTTGTAAATCTTCTTTTGCCACTGGTCCTGCACGGAGCAAGTGGAGCTCTGGTCGTGAGTCAGCGTCTTTCGCTGCTACTACTCGGACGATCGTGCTTTCAAGACCATCGTTACACGCACCGCCATCGACGATGAGTGGGATCTTGCCAGAAAGTTCACTCTCTACTGCGGAAGCAGTCGTAGGGCTGATTCTGCCAAACTTGTTCGCACTAGGTGCTGCGATAGGATCACGGAAAATTCTGCAGATTTCCTGCATGATAGGATGAGCACTCATACGCACAGCGACAGTGTCTTTACCACTAGTCACGATGTCTGGGATGATGTCCTTCTTAGGTAGCACCATTGTTAGAGGCCCTGGCCAAAATGCCTGGATTAACTGCTGAACAACTTTATCAAGCTCAGGGCTGATATCACAGTAATCGTGAATCTGCTCACGAGTAGCGATATGAATGATGAGCGGATCAAAGGATGGACGCTCCTTGGCTTCAAATACTTTAGCGACGGCAGCTGGATCGAGAGCATTTGCCCCTAGTCCGTAGACGGTCTCAGTAGGTAGAGCTACGATTTCTCCATCTTTCAGAAGTTCTATCGCTCTTGCTACTGCTTCGTTTGAGTCTTCTTCCTCTGCGTAAATTATTTCAGTCTCCATATCAAATATTGTCCTAAATTTGTGTTGCTCTTGTTTACTGTAAATTACTGATTTTGCACTTCTTAAATGCGGCTGAGTCACTTTTGTAAATAAAAATGGTGCAGTCACAACTGACTGCACCATTTTAAAAATCTATCTATAGATTTAGTGCAAATTAAGCACCTTGCTGGATTGTAGGAAGAATCGGAGCTACTTTCTCCTTCATTTCCTTACCAGGCTTGAACTTTACCACAGCACGTGGAGGGATTGGAACGTCCTTGCTTGGATCTTTAGGGTTACGTCCGATCTTGCCTTTTACTTCTCTCACCTGAAATGCACCAAAGTTGCGCATTACTACTGAATTGCCTTTCGCAAGCTCTTCTGTGATTGAGTCTAATGCTCCCTGAACTACTGAAAATACTTCCTGCTGTGTGAGTCCTGTGTCGTTGCTAAGTTTGATAACTAAATCGCGTTTTGTTATAGTGGCCATGTTTATTGTGTATTATTAGTCTAAAATTACTTATGGAGATTTTACTGGGGCGAATGCAGACCATATCCTGAAGTAAATGTCCCGACAAAAATGCTTTAAAATGAAAAAAAATCTCATTTATGGCTAAGATCACTCAATTTGACACAATGTGAACACTATCTGCTCACAAAAAATGAGCTGACCCAATTACTTGGATCAGCTCATAAGATGAATTTTTTCTCTAGCTAGTAGGCTTACTTGCTAAACTTCTCAACAAGAAGACTAGCATTGTGACCACCGAAACCGAATGAGTTACTCAACGCAGCTTTCACCTCTACTTCACGTGCCACATTAGCACAGTAGTCGAGATCACATTCTGGATCTTGGTTTTCTAGGTTAATCGTAGGAGGAATCACGCTATCCTTCATCGCCATCAGACATGCAGCTAGCTCAATACCACCTGCAGCACCGAGAAGGTGACCAGTCATTGACTTAGTAGAGCTCACGATGAGTCCGTCTTTAGCGTAAGAACCGAAGCTCTTCTTGATCGCCTTAGTCTCACAGACATCACCCATAGGAGTCGATGTGCCGTGAGCATTTACGTAAGTGATATCTTCTGGGTTCAGCTTAGCATGCTTCAGTGCCATATCGATACAGCGGCTAGCGCCCTCACCTTCTGGATGTGGCGAAGTCATGTGATACGCATCTGAGCTTACACCGTAACCAGTGAGTTCTGCATAGATCTTAGCGCCACGAGCTTTTGCGTGCTCTAGCTCTTCGATGATTACTACACCAGCACCTTCACCCATCACGAAGCCGTCACGGCCAGTATCGAATGGTCTGGAAGCTGATTCAGGATCGTCATTTCTAGTAGAAAGCGCTCTCATGTTAGAGAAGCCTGATAGACCCATTGGTAAAATTGTAGACTCAGCACCACCTGCGATGAATGCATCCGCGTCGCCGAACTTAATCATTCTCCATGCTTCACCGATGTTGTGGTTAGCTGTCGCACATGCTGTCACGATCACCATGTTAGGACCACCGAAGCCGTATTCCATACTGATCATACCACTAGCGATGTTAGAAATCATCATTGGGATCACGAATGGTGAAACCTTACCTGGCCCACGCTTAATAAGTTTCTCATGCTCACGCTCTAGAGTGCCTAGTCCGCCGATACCAGATCCGACCATTACACCAACGCGTGTCTTATCGACAGCTTCTGGATCTAGGCCAGAATCTTCCATAGCCATCTTAGAAGCACCAAAAGCAAGCAATGTATACTCATCCGCTCTACGAGCATCTTTAGCATCATTGAAGTATGGTTTAGGATCGAAACCTTTGACCTCACCAGCAATATTCACTGAATATCCTTCAGTGTCCATTTTGGTAATGTTGCTAATTCCGCTTTTACCAGCCTTCATAGCTTCCCATGTGCTGTCTAGATCATTACCCAATGGGCTGATGGCTCCTATTCCTGTGATTACTACTCTGCGCTCGTTCATAAAGTTATTTTGAGATTGATTACGACCAATATCCACAAGTTAGACGACCAATGCAAGCCCGATCATTGTAGCTAAAAAGTTTTCTCCTATTTTCTCTTCGTTTAGTCCCTCTTAAGCTAATTAACCAAGGCTTTTATCGTCCGCTCTCAGGGTCTTTCTGCCGCAACATGGACACTCTGGGATACGCACATTAGACCGATCATCGAATAACTCACCACACACCGGGCATTTCACTATCTGATAATTACGCTTCTTGCGATATCTACGTTCACTAGAAGAATGCAGTAACAACAGAAACCCCATTAGTAGAAATGTCCCACCGATCACAAAGATAGCCAATTCCTCAAAGCTCATCTCGATCATGGCCCCACCTCCTTAATCACCTCTAAAGTTTTCATCAGTGGCCTCACATCCACTTCTAGCAAGATCATCTCACCGTCCAAATTAGATGGCTTAAATTTTAAAGCATTGAGCCAATTCTCGAGCTCCTTCCAGACTTCATCGTCAGCCCATTTCAGAGGAGTCACATTGATCACATCACCTGCAGAAGAAAGAGTCACCATATAGCTAAAGGTCTCCCCAAGTCTATCGCTAGAATTCATTAGCCTCGCTTTATACCCATTCACTTTCGGCAGCCTCGCTCCCTTCGTCGAGTCTACACTCCTAACATTCAGCTCCACCTGAGCGCTGTCTAAAACAGACCTTGAAGCATCTTCTGTGCCATCTTCTCGGTCTATCAGTAATCTAGACAAGCTCGGCAGTTCAACCTCTCCCTTAGCATAGACACTAAGGATTTTAGGCTCCGAGTCCTTCTGCACACTAGTGCGCCAACTGAGCTGAGGCGTAGACTGCGCATCGATCAGCTGAGACAACTTCTCCCCCACTGACTCCTCCCCTAGCTCTTCTAGATTCTCATACCAGTTTCGCTGATAAGGAGAATTTTTCTCCACCCACCAAGTCATATTTTCACCCACGTTACCTAACAGAGTAATATTTGCTGTGTAGCGTGGCGGTGGTTGTTTTGATTTCACCAAGACATTAAACGAAGCGAAAATCACGATAAAGAATAAACCCGACAATACTAAGGCAGTAGTCATACCACCTCTATTTCCCGTATTCCCACCTCTCCACTGGAACACTAATCCAGCATCTCGGTCTTTAAGTAATTTCTTTTTGCGGGAAATAAACATATTAGCCGTTATCTCCTCGCATCATAGATTTTAAAACCACTGAGCGATGCCAGTAGATCCACTATCCTGTCCTTATCACCGCTAGATACTTGGCGATCTACCTTTAGAATCACACCTACTTTTCCGCCGCCGCTCCAGTTAAGAGCCTCATTTTTCAGAACATTTAGAAGAGCATCCTCGCTGACTTTATTCTTATTCACCCAGACCTGAAGGTCTCCCACACCTTTGACACTCACCTCGATAGAGCGCTCCATGCGCTTCAGTCGATGCGGTGATTCTGGTAGACCTATCTCCACTCCTGAAATCGATGTGAACGAAAGCCCGAACAATGGAAACACCAGAACCAACGCCAAAATATCCAGCCCCGGAATCATGTGAATGAGTCCTGGTCGCCTAGTTAATGACATTTTGAGCTTCATTACTTACTCGATGACTTTGAGGATTTCTTATCGTTCTTAGTGCTTTTAGAGCTCTTAGAGTCCTCATCGGAGTCTTCTTGAGCCATCACTTCGCTACGTGAGTCACAGATGAGATTCACGACCTCTATAGCTCCACGCTCGATTCTGTGCACCAATCGCTGAGTTCTCCCCAGAAAATATAGATAAAATAAATAACCTGGAATCGCCACTAAAAGCCCGAGCCCTGTAGTAATCAGACTTTCATACAAGCCCTGTGCCATCCCCTCGTCACGACTCAGCGTCACGCCCTGACTAATCTGCTCAAAGGTATGAATCAGTCCATTCACCGTGCCCATCATTCCCACCAAGGGAGCAATCAAAGCAATCGCATAGAGTCCACGGAGATTCTTTTCGATCCTAGGAACTTCTAACTGCCCAGCTTCCTGAGCGATATCTCTTAAGTCAGCTCTAGGTAGATCATGGCGCATCAGAGTCGCATGTGCCACTCTCGCTACTGAGCCAGGAGCTCTTGCAGACTCACGCAGAGCCTCGTCGAAGGCGCCCTTACGCACATGATTCGCCAAGCCCAGCATCAGATCACCCACATGGATTTTCGTTCTCTGGAAAAATAAAATTCGCTCTAATGAAATCACCATCCCGACGAAAGCGAGCGCCAAAAGCGCCCACAGGAACGGTCCTCCTTGTTCGATAAACTGTAGCATTGCTAAAAAACCTAGACCAAACTAATCGTGATGAAAAGCCACAATACATTAAAAAGTATTCCAGCTGACCGACATAACGATCAGTATCCTCAAATCCCCCTTTCAATCTGATTTTTTTGAATTCAAATAAGGCGCTAGATTTCTCTTTAACTTTTCAAACTCCTGCTTTTCGAACATGGATAAGTCTTGCTGTTTCTCATAAAACTCAATTTGCCCCTTGGTTCCTTCATAAGACCAGTCCTCTAGCCAACACAGCATGGATGCGTAGCTGATCATGAACATTGAAATCAAGGTCAACAAAAACACCTGTCTCCACTTTGCCCTAGATCCCTTCAGATAAATACAGGCTCCCGATAATGCTGCAACTGTCGCTAGAATCGAAACAATCAAAAAAAGTTGTGCCAAGTTAATGCTCCACCCTGCTGGAGGTATATAAAATGCCAACGCCTGAGCAGGATAGATCGGGATCAGAAGAGTCAATCCATAGCAGCACGCTACAACAAAGAAAAAATGTGCCAGCCACACTAGACAGGCGGCATTAACAATCGTGAGAGTCACAGCTCTCAGAGTTTTATCATCATCAGATTTCTTCATCACACACTGGAAGTTAAGGTCAAACCAATGTAAGCCATGACTTCAAGTGCCGCAAGAAATCAAAAAACTACTTCTTAGCTTTTTCTTCTAATTTCAGGTTGCTAATGCTAAACCCATTAGTAGGAACATCATCAGCAATTCTTGGGTCATAACTAACACAGGTTTTAATCAGACCATTCTTCGCAAAATACATCGATAGCACTTGATTCTCTGGCAGCACTTCTCTCAGACGCTCTCCAGCTATGACATGTAGTTCATCTATCGTCTTCGCTGGTGCGCCTACTTTATGAGTGCCTATCTTGTCACCTGTTTCAGTATAAACTACTTCAGACTTCTCAGCTCTAGGTTTAAATTTCTCATACTTACGCTCAACAACTATGTTGTTTTTGACAGTAACCGTGGTCACATTCCTATCACCCATCATGTAGATGTTTATTTTCTGATAGCTATAGTTCCCCTCACATTTTTTCTTCATTTCAAGCCAGACCTTCTCGCTTTTCCTTAAATTTTCAGAATTTGCGATGGGATCCTGCTGAGCCTGACTAATGGCGCTGAATGCCAGTAAACTAAATAGAGTGGTGAGTAATGTTGCTAGTTTCATAGGGTGGTCCTGAGTTAAATTGAGTGATTTCCTTTAATGCTATCACCCACTATTGGCATAAAGATACAGTTTTGTGACATCTAATTTCTAAGTTAGCGACGGAAGTCAGACGAACCATAATCATAACACCAATAACATTGATATAGAATAATTTAACCAGATACAGGCATAAAAGAAAATCACTTTTATGTTAACGCAAAGCGCATTGCTGACGTATGCTATTATGCAGCACCTTAACTTTCCAAAATACCTATCATGAAAACCTCGAATTCAAATTTAGATAGATCATCAAATAAAGGGTTTGCTTTAGTCGCTACGATTACGGTCATGTCATTGTTATTGTTAGTCGCATTATCAATGATGTCCTTGAGTAGCTCAGTCACCAGAACTTCTCATGTAGACAAAGCTCAACAGACTGCTCAAGCAAATGCTAGAATGGCTCTAATGATGGCCTTAGCTGAGCTACAAGAATCCGCAGGAGCAGATCAACGTATCACCGCAAATGCCAGTGTAGTTGATAAAGATATCCAGCAACCGTATGTCTTAGGAGTATGGAAAAGTATCGGAGATGATGTAGAAAACACACAGGATCTCTCCAAAATGGCTGATGCATATAAGGCTAGCTATGTTGACAAGCAGCGAAATAAACGCTTTCTCCGTTGGCTAGTCTCAGGAGGTAGTAACACCACCAACGCGTTCAAATACCCTAGTAATGATCCTTCAGAAGATTTGATTCAACTCATAGGCCCTCGCACACTAGGAATGGACAATGGTGCACCTCTTTCAGCTGAGCAGAAGAAAAAACTACTCAGAGCCCCCTTGGTAAAGACGATGAACCAAAACCAGAGCACGGGTGGTTACGCTTGGGCTGTAAGTGGTGAAAATCTGAAAGCTCGCGTCAATTTTGATCCATCCACAAGCGATGACAAGTTAGCACATCGAGCTTCATCTCCAAATAACGCAGTGCACTCAATCAACGGCAAGGATTCAGGTTCCCCTAGTCTCACTGAGATTTTAATCGATAATAATGGCTCTATCTCTCCTCATTTAAATAAAGTGAGCAGCTGGAACTCTCTGTCCTTAGGTGGCTATCAATCTGACGATGAGGCTAAAAGAAACCTCAGCTTTTACTATCACGATCTCTCGACCTCATCATACGGAATTCTTGCTAATGCTAAATCTGGAGGCCTCCAAAAGGACTTGAGCCTACTTTCAGAACTTAATTCCTTACCTAGTTCTATGGTTCTATCTGATAAAGCTACCGCTCAGATTTACCAAGATGGACCATACTGGAATGACTTAGTATTTCACATGCGCAGCTATAAACCGTTCGATGATGGTGGTCTTGTAGAATGGAGAAAGGATATCCCATTCTATTCCGTAGGTCCTACCTGGGCTCAGGCCACTCGTCGCCGTGGCTGGCAGCACCGCATGCCTGTGGTGAGTAAATGGCTGTGGGTTTTATCATATTTTGGTGAGCCTGTAGACGCTCAGAACTCTAAAATGAACATGGTGGTCCAGCCTGTGATTGAGCTTTGGAATCCCTATAACTTACCTCTGCTCATGCCTGACGATTCAGCATATGAACTTAAATTCTGGACAATGCCATTGGCCTTTAATGTCAATCAATCAGGTAAGGGTGACGTCATCACAAACCGAGGGATCTTTTTCCCAGTAAGAGAAAACGAAGCAGTCACAAGCGAAGCAACACCATCAGTAGCTACAGTCAACTACAAGATAAAGTTCCAAGATAAAGCTGGAAAAAAAATAGCCCTCCAACCAGGTGAAGTCGTGTTATTTTCAGATGGCAGCAACTCTCCTAGACTACCGAGCGACAACGTCATAGCCCTAACAAAAGGACTCCAAATAAGAGGTGGCACCTACTCGCGTAACCTAGATCACTATGGCAAGCAATTAACACTGCCAAACACTTCCTCTGTCGAAGTGCACTACCAGCCAAGAAATGAATGGTTCTACAGTGACAACTATTTCACAGGCCCAAATAGTTACCCAACTCAATGGTCTTATCACTCAGAAATAGTGACAAAGGGTTCAATGAACTCTACAGCTAGTCTCTTTAAACCTAACGGTGAACGATTCACCATTGGCTCCACTCCTATCGAATCAGCTCAGCCATCTTTGATAATCGGTTCTGTGCTCCGCACTGAGCATCCTATCGCAGCTCCAGGTATAGCTGCGGAACTCACTGAATCTGAAAAGACACGTTTCTCCCCTTACCTCTACAGTCCCATCACCATGGGACAGAGCTATGTTAGAGACAATAACTCATACCAACTCGAAACGAATCCTTATTACTTTTTTGCACGTCGAGTGACTGATTTTGATGATGTGCATGTCTCGATAGAAGACAACAATGGTCACCTTGGAAGAAGTCACGATGCAGATGGCCAGACACATGTAGCAATGAGAGAAATCCCAGTTCAGCCACTGACTTCTATGGCTCAGTTACAGCATGCCGGACTTGGTCACTATAGCATCAAAAATACATTTAACCCTCAGACTGACGGAGAAATATCTGACCTCCGAGACACGGAAGACACTAAGAAATTAAAGCCATGGCACTTGCGCTCTCACCCTCATGTGAATTATGCATTCGGCAACTCATTTGCATCTCCCTTTACGAATCAAGATGCAGTCGAAAAGAACGGAAACTCACCATTAAGTGGTCCATTTGGCGGAGAGGATGGCTATCAAGCAACACTGCATGATAAGTCATGGAAACTGAACGAAAGCCTCTGGGACAACTGGTTTGTCAGTGGTATAGGTAACTGGGATAACCCTCTTATTAGAAACAAGCAAACAAAGCAGGAAATGATCACGAGCTTCGTTACTAATACGAAGAAACTGCCTAACGAACGATTTGAAAACATCCAATCAGAGTCAACTCAACCGACAGAAGTAGCCCAACAACTAAACAATGATGAAGGCTATCAACAAATCGCAGCACACATGATGAATCGAGGTGCATTCAATGTTAATTCTACTTCCGTCTATGCTTGGAAGGCTGTGTTAGGCGGACTAGACATGCGTGTTCATTCATTCCCTTACATGAACGCTACTGATCTAAAATGGGAAACTGATACAAGTGAAGAAGGTTACCCTATCTCCCGGTTCACTCTTCCTAATGGAGAGATGGCAGACTCCATGGGCGCCGGTGCTGACTTCTGGCAAAAACGCTGGCTTGGATCACGAAAGATCACAGATGAAGAACTAACAAAACTAGCTCAAGCCGTGGTGGACGAAGTCCAGTTAAGAGGTCCATTCCTAAGTATGAGCGAGTTCATTAACCGTCGACTCAGTGATGATGAAATGGGTCTGCAAGGCGCTCTTCAAGCTGCTATAAAACGCTCTGGCATCAATGCCTCATTTAACAGTGACTCGGATCTCATTGATGAACTTAAAGGCGACTATTCTAATGAAGACTCGATTAAAGCAAAAGAAACAGGCCGCGGTGCTCCAGGTTACATCACACAAGCTGATCTGCTAATGCCGATCGCTCCCTCTCTAACAGTTCGCTGCGATACTTTCACCATTAGAGCCTATGGTGAAGCGCATGACTCATCTGGACGAGTGATCTCCAGAGCATGGTGTCAAGCTGTGGTTCAACGCATTCCTAGTTATGTAGATTCAACAAATGCTGCTGACACTCAAGTCGTCGATTCAGAAGGCCAGAAAATAGCATCAGCTCTGACAGCGATTAACCGTAGGTTTGGCCGTAAATTTGTCATCAATAGCTTCCAATGGTTGTCTGAAAAAGAAATTTAATGATTATGAAAATTTATCTCTATTGTATCCTATTGACTCTCTCGGCGACCATTCTCAATGCCCAGAAAGAAGACAGTAGCGTTCACCGCACAAAGCTCAGTATCCTAGTCCTTCAATATCATGAATCACTGAACCAGATCTATTGGCTAGATAAGAAAGGCGAAATCGATAAGGACAATTCTCTTCATTCCTCTACATCGAGTATTATTGCACCTATTAAATACAAAGGTCCAAAAGTAATCACCCTCTGCGCTCTAAAACAAAAGCCGAATCCAGACGGCAGCCTATATACGCCAATAGCCAAAGCCTCTCTTCCAGCATCAAAAAACACCATCATCATTCTGATTCCTAATTCCAAGAAGAAAAAAGATGAGAAAAACTGGTTTCCATACAGAGCTGTTTCAATCGATGATAGTGATAAAAAGTTCACCTCTGGTAGCCGTTTAGTCTATAATCTAACTAACTCCTCTATTCGTGGTATTACTGGAACAGTCCCTATGCAACCTAGAGACCCAAAGAATAATCGCTTCATTATCAAGCCAGGGAAATTTACGATTGTTAAATCACTTAGTGGAAAAACCTTCAACCAAGTCTACCTAGAACAATATGCTTCTACGAGCAAAGAGTGGAAACGATTTAAGAGTTCCCGCTGGTTTCACATGCCTAATAAACGTAAATTTGTGTTTATTTACCAAAAAGGGAACACAGCGCCTAAACTAAAAATCGTCTCTCAAAACATGCTCGCTCCTCAGCTTCTAGAGTCTAATCGCAGTATCCCTGAAGAAACCTCTAGTAACTAACTCTTCCCCCTACAGACATCCCTGAATCTAGACACTCTAGGATGGTCGCATAGCTAGAGCTTACCTGTTGACTTAGTAAAAAGTTCGAGGCGAAAAGACCATTAAAAGGCCTGCTACTAGTGGAATTAAAACGTCGATATAACGCATGGTTTCAGAATGAGTTAAATTTATGAGCAGCATTTAGGTCCGCTGCCAGTAAGTTATCCATTCGATCATACAAGCCATTGAGATATGTGTAGGTTTATTTTTTAGTTACTTTTAAGCGTAAGAAGCGGATAGCTGTAGTTGAGATAGGATCTACAGCTCGCCATGTTTCCGTTTTAGAGCCATTCGCATTGTGATCAGAACTGTGGATCACCACCTTATCAGTTCCAGATTCCCAAGTTGAGAAACTTGTTGCTGTCTCCACCACATGATCAAGGTCATCCACTCCGATTTTGCGAGTGAAAGTAATCGCAAGATGCTGAGTAATCACTCCGTTATCATCGACCTCGACAATAGAGCTAGTGCTGAAGCGCCCATTTACTGGAGTCAGTAGATGCTCGATGATATCTAGTATTCCATTGCCGTTGAGGTCATCCCCCGTATTACCAGTAAACGGCCCAATGGAATCTGCGACTCCAGGGCTCCCATTAATCTGAGTGCTGCATCTCCAGCTGTTAGGGTCGTTATGGTCTGGGAGTGACGCTGAATTAATCAGCACTAGGCTGTAACCGTCACCATCAGCATGTGGCGGCCATGGTAGTTTATCATTATAGGCAAACTCGATCACTGTGGTAGGTGAGCTGCCTTGATGAGTGAACCTCAGCGTTTCGCCGCCATTGCTGAGCCCTCCAGTCCATTTACCGAGTAGATTCAGACCAGTGCCGTAGCGAGCCTCGAATGAAGATACATCCTCACAAATAATCGCAGTTTGACCTGCATTTAGTGTAAGCTGATTCTGAGGAACCGTAGAGAAGTCAAAGGTGACACCGAGATCAATCCTTAACGAAGTAAGATCTACTGGAAGATTACTCACATTCTGGATCTCTATAAAATCAAACTCGCTTCCATCAAGTCCACCTGGAGTGCTAGGAGCCGAATGATAAGAGAATTCACTGACCACCAAATTACTACTACTCGGTAGCGATCCCTTCGTGAAATTAGCTTCTGTTAGAGCGCTCCATTCACCTCCATTGAGGATACGGGCTTTCACCTTAGTCGATGCTGTCAATGTGATATTAGACGTATAGAGTGTGCCCAGAACAGCTCCACCCACAGCTCTAGGATCACTCCCGTCTGTAGTATAATAAATAGATCCCTGTGCCCCAGGATTAGTAATCTGCAGTGAATACGTTCCATTAAACACTGCCCCATGTGCAGCAAAGACTGGTGGCATTGTGTTTGGAAATAATCCATCATTCTGGAGTTGAGAAACGATCGTTGCCTCACGACCATTGAGCCAAGTTTCTATGTCTGAAACAGCTGTCAGCCAGTTCGCTCTGGTGTAAGGCCCCTCTGGACGTTCATCACCCCAGCGAGCAGATTCGGCAATGATTGCGGTATCAATCGTCGTTTCTCTCTTCGCAATTCTCGCTAGGCTCTTACTGTAAGAAAGAGCTCCATCGTTGTGTAATGCAGCATGTGCCCTATCGGCAAATTTGAGTTTATACTCATTATTGTTAGAAAGATATTCATGGATAAACTGTGGGTTACTTTGGTTAAGAGCATCTGATTTACCTGGAGAATACGGCCCTGTTACATCCACTTGATTACTCGCATCAAGACTATGCTCAGAGTCATGCATGAAGAACTTAAACCCATGCTCATTGGAAACACGATTCCTCATTCCAAACCAATTGTTAGAAGCATTACCAAACGCCAAGGGAGCATCTGCACTACCAGAGTAGAACACAACCATCATGTAATCGATCAGTGAATCCACATCCAAATAATTCTGCTGTGCAGGAACAATGTTACCTGAGGCATCACGCCCCTGTAGCTGAAAGTAAGCTGTGTTATTGGTAGCTGTCGCATCACGCACGTTCTTAGAAAGATCCCATGTCGTCTCCCACGCTCCACCAGCTAGATCACCATTACTAGCTTCTGTATTGTATCCACCAGAACTACCTGCAGATTTCACCGTATCATACTCCTCATCCTTACCTCCTAGATAGGAATCTCCGTGGTGTGAGTCAGCTCGCTCTTGGGTCATATAGAGCCCCCAATAGAGTCCATTTAAATAGAGGTGAAAGTATCTACTTCTGGTATACTCCCCCTGAAGATCTCTCTGAGTATCACGATTAAAGACATCACGGATGAATGTATTCTTAGCACCGTTGTTACTGCTAGGCAGTGACCACGCATAGTTCTGAGCAGTTCTGAAATCAATACGCTTGAACGATGAAGCGCCATCGTTTCCAAACAATTTATAATCTAATGAAGAATCACCATACTCCGCTTTAAAAAAGAGCCTAAATGAATGCTTAGCATTAGCCTTAGTCCGGGAGAATCCACCTCTGATACGTAAACCACAGGATGCTCCAAACCCATCAGTATTTCCATCTGGATTTGTGTAGCCATTTGGAAAAATCATTTCTACCGAAGCCGGACGCTCCCATAGCTCACCTCTATTACCAGGATTCACATAGATCCCTGTCGAGGTATCCAGAAGATTGTCTTGATCCGTCACAATAGAAATAGATGGAATCTCCTCAAGAGCAGACTGGATCTCAGCACTATTAGAATTAATGTTACTAGGAGTATCCATCTCGTAGTCTAGGTTCTGACCATTGACACTACCAGTAGGCCAGCCTGCTGGGTTAGCTGGCTGAGTGACCACATGAGCAGAATAAATATACGTCTGAGTATCTACATTAGAAGGGATGAAACTTCCACTAAACGCTGCCGATCGTATCGTCGTCGTGGTCGAAATTGAGATGGTCGCTATTGGTGTGCTTTGCGCATTTGCGGCCGCTACTTGAGTTCCATTAGTCAGTGTCGGCTCACTTCCATCAGTGGTATAAACAATCGTTGCCCCTAGTGTGTCACAAGTGATTACCTCATTAAATGTAGTGGTATAAAATCCACGACCAAACTGAAATTTAGTATCTGCTACAAACCCTGTAAATTGTTGACCTACATTAGCCGCTCCCGGTGTTGGAGTGCTAGAGTAGCTGTATGAACTGCTTGTTTGATTAGTCGAGAGACGAGGGATAAACAGCAAATCACTACTAGCAGCCGAAGCATTAATCAGATGCACAGCTAGGACATTATCACCATTTCTCAGCGAGGAGACAAATGCGTTCACGTTGAAACTCACAAACCCATTCGACTCACCTGCTACAATTGGGGCAGTATTATTTTCACCCGCTATTTCCACTCCGTTAAGATAAGCTCTAAAACCATCTTCATAACGTAGACTGAACAGGAGTTCACTGATCAGCGATGTGTCTGTGATGTCAAAAGGATAACGAATCCACACATTCTCAGTGCCAGCAGGAACATTCACTTCAATAGGATATTCATTATTATTATCGTAACCAATAGGACCTGGATCTGCAGGAGTCGTCCAGCCGACCTCATCATAATCATGTTCATTCCATACATCTCCCTGCGCATCGTTGGGGGGCAGAGTTAAACGATAACTAAGAACTGATTGATCAGAAACCCTCTCTAGGTTCACTCCAGAGTTACCATAGCTCACATCTTTTTTCTGAACTGGGTAGGGATCAAATTCCGTCGACTTATCTGTGCCATTAGGCTTCACTAGCGCTAGATATTCACCAGTCGAGCTAAGAGAAAAATTCGTATGCAGCTCACTGCCTGCCGTGCTCTTGTCTTTACCAGAAGCATAGACAACAATACGAGCACCAGCAGCCAATGGAGTAGACGGGAATTGCCACTTCACTAAGTTAGTTTTTTCATCTGTCAGATACCACCCATTGAGATTTACAGCACTTGCATCAGGGTTATAAATTTCTATCCAGTCACTTCTCACTCCATCCTCATCTTTGATCCCACTGGTATTTCTGGCAACAAACTCAGAGATGATGGGATCGGCTAGGCTTACCCCAATGAATAGGGTCGATAATAGGGCTATGTAGAGTCTGACTAAATTCATAATTTCTTATTATTTTTAATGCGATATTTGTATAACAATTGTATTTACGCCGAAGATTTGATTTGATTTACTACGGCTTAAAATCCAACCTCAATAAAAGTCCCAATTTCCCACTCATTATGCAAGTTCATTATTACGCAACTCACTGTAAAATGAGTCATTAATAGCAACCAACCTCTAACAGGAACAAGTCTAGTTATTGAGCTTCTTTCTCATGATCATCATGACGGAGACCACTAAAATAAATCATACCCTCTGGGGTAGTCTTATTAACCGTTAGTTCATAGTAGTTTACCCCGAAACGCTTCTTTTCCGCAGCCTCCATGATTACGATTCTAAATCGCTCGTAACTAAAAAACCACTAAACAGCGCCCACCCCTGTCAACGCACAATAAAACCTAAAACCTCTTCCTACACCGCCCCCTAGGCTCATCCCCCTCATACAACACAGTCTCCGAGTGCAAAAATTCTGCCGCCTCTGCTGAGTCCTTCACCTTGCTTGCACTGCGCTCTAACATTTCTGCTTCAAACTCAGTTAACACACTTTGCCTAATTCCAGCTGCTCTCCATTCTGATAACGGTCTGCAACCTTTTGAGATCCCTCTAGCCAGCGCCAGCGCATCCAGCAGAGCTTGATTCGCCCCCTGCCCTTTGAACGGACTCATCGGGTGCGCCGCATCTCCGATCAGAGTCACATGCTCCCCCTTTTCTAACAATTCTGATTCTAACAGAGCTCGATCATACACAGGATAACCAGAAACTTGAGCAGCCATCGTAGTCGCTAAAATCTGCGGAATAGGATCATGCCATTGACACCTTCGACAAGCTTCCTCCTTGAGAGCTTCTGGTCCTAAAGCGCTCAGATCCTTTGCCTCATCTTCAGGCATTGGGAAGCTAAGCTGCCACATCACCGAGTCAGATGAAAACGGCATCATGTAGATCCGTTCATTACCATTCGCAGTCTGGAATACTGTCGCCGAATCTAACAGATCACTCTCTAACTCTCCAAGATTTCCCAAAGGACAAATCCCTAAAATCACAATACAACCAAGGTAGCGTAATGGAGAAACCTCTTCACCCATCAACAGCTTCCGCACCGAACTACGAATGCCATCCGCCCCCACCACAAGATCCGCCTTAGCTCTCTTCATCTCACCATCCACTTGAAAGCTCAGTTCCACACCCACATCATCCGCACATTCTTTAAAATCAACCAACTGATGCCCCCACTGCACCGCATCATCTCCGCCTAATTGCTCTAGCAGTGCTAGTCTTAGCGCTTGCCGTGCGATATGCACATTCGTCCGCTTAGGAGATGTCTTCGTATCTGACCTACCCCACTTTCTGATCCCCCATTCACCGATCACTTTTCCATCGGTAGTATGCACCACATGTCTAGTAGAAACGATGCCCTCAGCTAACGAGAAAATGCCCAGTCCCTCGATTGCTTTACTCGCTTGCTGCAGAGTAAGCCCATAGCCCTGAGAGCGAGCATCGAAGCCGCTATCACGTTCATAAAGAGTAAAAGGAATCCCACGGTGCAAACAAGCGATCGCCAGTGCCACACCGCCTATCCCACCACCAATGATCGCAACATGTGGGTAGTTTTCGGTATCCACTAAAGGATCGCTAGCAGAACGAATCAACCCAGATCCCTCACAGTCCGTGCATGGATAGAGATGTCCCTTAGGTCGAACTGGAGCTGGCCCATCACACTGCGTTTTCTCAAATTGATCCAAAGCCCTCTGATGGCGCAGTCGCACTTTCTTAGTGAGCCTCCTCGTTTTTCTGCCACGTCCCTGACATCCCGGACAAACTGCCCATTTATCGCCTTCTGTTTGCTCCTTATCCACCTGCCCATTATTAAACCAGCTCTTGAGTTCCCTTCAATAAGATAAATTTCCGCCGAGACAAAGGCAACCAAGCGAGACTAAATTACCTATCACCAAAGTAACTGAAACTAACCTTCAGCTGAGATGAGCCTGGTTCCTCTTTGACAGTTATCACCCCACCATTTTGCAAACTCCCTTGAATTGATTTCTGATAAGTAGTCGCTGAAACAACAGCATCCGGAAAGCTCACTAGCACATAGCCTTCTATGGAATCGAAACCGCTTGATATGATCTCTGGCTTACTTGCCACCCCTCCGACAGGTAACGGGAAACTGAAATCATCAGCCTGCATTCGGCAATACAAATCAGTTCCATTCTCAATGGTAACACTCGGCAGATCATCTTCAAAGAACCTCTCGATTTTAGAGTTCAAGAACAGTGGAGCACTACTAACAAGCAAGTAAATGCAAGCCACAGCAATCGCAATGATAGATAGAATTTTAGTTACAGGTTTCATCATTCATCACTGAATATACGTGTTAGCAGTCAGACTCACCCCATTACTCTACTATCTCACCCTCACAAACGTGATCGACCAAGTTGAACAAAACAGATCTAGTTGCTTCTAGACTGCTAAAATCACCATGACTTGTCGTCTCTGCATTCACCGATCCTTCAGTCTGGCTTAGAATCACTTTACTTTCAGCACAAGATTCGAACGTTGTGGATATCAGTAGGAGTATGGAAGTATAGAAAATCTTCATACCACTCATAAACGGAGTCAGCCTGTTAAATCTTTCATTTTAAGAATAATACGACCAGTGTCACCAATTGCTGATGACCTCAGAACATCCTTACTACTACGCCTTCCACTCTTAATCTTCTGACTGGCTATATGCTCAACACCTCTCCTTTGGCTGACAGCCAAATTTATACCAGACGGGGGAAAGGAGCCATGCGACGCATCCCCCGGTCTAACCACCACCCCCAGCGTTCGCTGAAAGTGAACCTTATCCTGCTCACTCATGGATGGATACGTTTAAGTTATGGTCTTCTCGACTTGGGTCTGATCACCAATGATATAAATTGTAATATCGTAGCGAGGAATGCCAAAACGATAGATACCACATTGTTCCACTGTCCATCCAGAGAAACTCTCTCAAGACTGTAGATGGTGTAGCTCGTGTTTTCAGTATCCAAAGTCATCGGTAGCGACAAAAAGTCTGAGACCAGAATCACTAACAATAGCGTCGTTACTAAAAATGCGAATAGGCTGATTGTTGTTTTACTCATTGATGGATACACTACGTTTTATTCTGCCTGACCTTACCACGATCTGCATAGATAGCTATAATAACCCCAGCTAAGGCTAGCCCTATATAGTTACAGGCTAAATCCATTAAATCGAAAGTGCGGTAAGGTGATAGCAACTGGAGAAATTCCTCGATTGTGATGAAAACAAAGACAGCAATAATCCCATAATAAACCCGCATCCTCCCTATCTCCAGGTATCTAAATGACAGCAACCATGACAAGACTGTCGACAGAAGACACATCAACACGACATGACCAGTTTTATCTCCACCTGGCACATACTTCAGAAAGACAAAATAGGTTGATCCTTTCCCCGTGTATGCAATCAAAAATAAAGCACCAAACAACAAGACTGTAGCAACCAAAATTATCTTCTTATTCATTTAAGTATTGTCTGAGTTTATTTATTGGTTTTATTAGATAGGACAAAACTACTTCGTCTTGCTCTTTTCTGTAGTCATTGTTTTAGGAGGAAGAGGCATCCATATTCTACCAGATGTGATAATTTTTAGCATGTCTTGACCTAGCTCAAATTTCTTAACAACATCTTCCGCTTTTACAGCATTCGCTCCAAAGGTAAACTCAATCGTATTCCCCGTGAACGATCCTATTTTTATTCGGCCAACATCCCCCCTAGCTAAAAGCTCAAGTGTTTTGCCTTTAGCAAAAAACTTCTCATGAGCATGGATGATGCACCAAGTGGCATCTTCTTCTTTAACGTCTCGAAAATGGTCAGGATTAACCGCCATTACTTGTTTACTTACGGTTCCCTTCTCACCTGTCGCAATTACATAATGTTCCTGATCAGAGATCACTTTCCCGTCCTTATCCTTCTCTACCCGCCTAAATGTAAATAAAGCAACTTCATCTTTTTCATACTCGGCTTCAACCTTCCAAAGATAAGAACCTTGGTCACGTGGGTGATCAGATTGAATTAATTGAACATCCGCAAATAGCGATGTGATGCTAAAGAATAGTATGAGGAAAATATGTTTCATTTTTAAAAGAGATTCTAGGGTTAAAGCTCATCATGAGCCATGCCTTGGTTAAAAAGCATGAGGAGTTAAGTGTTTTTCTCCTGCGGTTGCTGGGCTACTCTCTGACACTAGGTCGATGAGACCTACCCAACATATATAGAATACCAAAACTCATCATAAAAGAAATAATTTACCGTTGAAAATTCTCCGCCTCATCTTGTCTGACTCTATGTATCCACTCTAAAAATGATCTAGATAACACCACTGCCCTTCTTTCAGGATCTGTCGATGCATGATCAGCCCTTAGAACATCCTTACTACTGCGCCTTCCACTCTTAATCTACTGACTGCTTATTTGCTCCACAGCTCTCCTTTGGCTGACAGCCAAATTTATACCAGACGGGGGAAAGGAGCCATGCGACGCATCCCCCGGTCTAACCACCAACCCCAGCGTTCGCTGAAAGTGAACCTTATCCTACACACTCATGGATGGCCCCCCTAAGACTATAGTCATTTCGGGCTTCTATCCAGATGTCCCAACACTCCCAAACCGCTAAGCAACCAAACACAAAAAGGATTATAGAAAAAATTGAAAACCATCTTCCAAGCTTAAAGCCTTTCTCTAACCAACATAAAGTGAATACCTCAATGATAGCAGAGATTACAAGTATTAGCCCCACCCCCATCAGGAGTATAAATTCATGAAAAAAAGAATAACCATCTGGTCCCCACCGCTCTA
>CAKZNV010000232.1 GCA_937132085.1 uncultured Rubritalea sp.
TATTTTGGTGACCAGTTCCAGTGGGATCATTGAGGACTTCCTCAAAATAGAATGCACCGAAGCAAGCTAAAGCTTCTGCTTTGCTTAATGATTGTGCTTTAGCAAAAGCAAACACCTTGCATGAACCTGAGTTCTCTCCCGCTTCGTTTGCTAAATCACCATTCACAAAAGAGGTTGGCGTAAAATCATAATGAGCTTCAATCAGCTCAATCGTTTCTGAAAATGCCACATTTTCTGGGCTCTCTTTTAGTTTCGTTTTGAATTCTTTAATAGTCATTGTAATAGTGTTGGTTAAATTTAGGTAACTGTTAACTCTCTTACTATTCTTCTACAACCGCAAATTCTTCAAGAATACTCCGACTCACATATTTCAAAGCCGCTTCTGAAGTCGCTTTTAGAATGATGGGGCATGCATGTCCTGCAGCATGGGCTTCTACCCATCGCGCTGCACAGAGGCACCACCGATCTCCAGGCTTAAGTCCCGGAAAACCATACTGCGACATAGGTGTGCTCAAGTCGTTGCCAGATGCTTTACTGTAGGCAAGAAAGTCACTAGTCAGCTCACAGCAAATAGCATGACAACCATGATCATCAGCCCCCACCTGACACTGCCCATCACGATAAAACCCCGTCAAAGGCTCCATACTGCAAGCGATTAGATCTCCACCTAGGACGTTTTTGTTTTTACCAGTATTTGCCATGGACGAACACTACATGGCTTCTTATTTTTTTCCATTAGTCTTTTGGATTAAAGACTGGCGCTAAAATTCTATGCTCTATGTAGGGTGTTTATGATTGTCTGTTGGATAGTTTGTAACTGAAAATGTTACTTTTTTATAGGTCAATGTTTGAGGAGGTTTTCTAAAGACTGCTGCTTATTGACTATATCAATGAAGATTCTATTCCTTGCTTCAGCGTCTGATATTAGACTTTCTGACCCAATTACGTAGATAGAAGAATCATTCTCTTCATAATATCTGTGATAGATAGGTGTGGTAGTTGAGAATAAATTTTTGAATCCGTCCCTTTTGAGCTTGTTTGCAAAGCGTTCATCAACGTCAGTAATTAGAAATGCCCATATAGATTCTATCTGCTCTTTCTTTTTGAAAGCATCAATGTAGTCCAATAGCTGTGTGATTCCTGCCATTTTCTTGTTGGAGTATCTCTTGGCATCATCGAAAGACTTTATTTCGACAATAACTGATTTAAGTCCCTCCTTGTTGTCTGGAGATTGTGAAAAGAAAAGGGACAGGTCGGGCTTTGATAAATCATCATCTGACCCAACTTCATCTAATACGTCTTTAACTCTCTTGTCACTAGCTGCATAGCTATAGCTGGTGAATCTGTCATCTAGCAACCAAAGGTTGTTACGCTTAGGACTGAAGTAATCATAGTTATCATCTTCAGTATGTTGCTGCATGAAAAGATTGTGTATGACTGCTTCAGTTTTCTCCTTATTAACGGTCATCGTTTTGAGGCGTTCGATAACCTTAACTCTATCTTGAATGTATGCCACTAGTTCGTTTTGAGTGACCATAATTGCCTCATTTAATTCATCGTTTGTATATTCAGATTTACCTGTTGATTCCAATAAAGATTCCTTCGCTTGATCAAACCTTTTTTTTGCTCTAGTAATGATTTGTTTTTTACTGATAAATCCCGCAATTTTCACATCCTCTGTATCTATGTATTGCACTAGGTGGGGGCGCTCCTCTTGAATTTCTTTTAGCTTAACCTTGTTTTTAATTTGGACATCTGGGATTTCAGCGATAACTAGGTCTGATACGACAGACTTTAATCTTTTATTAATCATTTCCCACGATAACGGATTAAATAGACTTGTTTGAATCGGAAATATATCAAAGTCATTACGTGTGTTGTTTACTCGCTCATTGAGAAAATCAGATTCTAATAAAAGTATCCCTTGGAAACCTAGAGGTTTGAAATTTTGATCCGAAAATTTACAAACGCTTCGTCGGTTTGCACAATGGTAAGCGTCAACACTACCTTTGGAACCAGCTACAAAGTGATGAAGAGTAAATGGGATCTCTCGTCCTTCGGAATCATAGATCTCGAAATTAGTGCTATTGAATTCAGGTATGTCACTTTCGGTGATATAAACGCGTTCTTTTGTGATAGAGTCAACGAATTCAATTTCCACGTGATTACCCTGTTTTTTAGAGAAAAATAAAGTTGGTATTAAATGCATCAGGGCTTCTCTACGTATTTTATCTAGATCCAATTCTATGCGACGTTCGATATTACGGTCTCTTCCGAATCTGTCGGAGCAGCTATCTTTCAGGCTTAGAATTGTTTTGTTCTCTTCGACTTCTTCATTCGTTTCAACTAAATCATCACTTTCAAAATTGAATGAGAGCTTGAACTCTCTCTTGATTTTAGAATCAGCTTGCCAGCTAATATAAGAGACTTCGTTGAACAGTTTCAAAAACACGAAACGTCCAACACCTTTGCAACCAAGGTCAATTTTGTGTTCTGTTCTATATTTACCGAATGACTCGTAATTTTCTTTATTGAACCCATCGCCATTGTCTTGAATCTCCATTGATACAACCCTCTTGATTCCTAAATCATCATTTTCATCACCCTTAAGCATTTCTTGTCGTTCACCTACAAAACGACATACTATTTTTGTTGCTGTCGCTTGAATTGCGTTTGTGAGAGCTTCATATAGGGCGTCCTTCTGAGTCACTCTATTACTTATATCTTCTTCGACTACTCTCTTAATTACTGTCAACATTTCGCTCATGATTTTATTAGGTGTTAGATGTTATTATCTCAGTCTATATCCAGCTTAGCTAGATTATTGACATTTTTTGGTTCTAGGGACCTGTTGTCATAGCTCTTTTGAGAAGTTGAAGAGGGTATTTAGAGTTTTGTCTGCACATGATTAGATGGCGGATATCGATTCTAAAATCAAGACTGGATTTTTAGCTTTGTTGGATTTTATTAGCTCTAGGTATATGGTTATTTAGCAATAATTATGTAGATTATCGTTGGTGATGGTCTAAGCCCCTTTGGTTTTGTTTCTCACGGAAATCATCTAGATGGCTTAAGGTAGTTTGCCATTGGGTGCGGAAGAAGTTGCGGAGGGCGGAGTATTCTTTTCCTGTTTTGATGATGTTGTGGTCTGGCGTGATCTGTCCGGTGGCTAGGGTGTAGCCTCCTAGGAGGTTGATGCAGGTGCGGCGGCTTTCTTTGCTGATCAAGTAAACTAGCTTCAGGGCTAGACTGCTAAATGGTATCTGGTGCTTTTAAGTGTCCCTGTTTTTTCTAGGAGCCCTAGGGCGTTGAGTTTTTGTAGGTCTCGCTGGGCTGTTTTTGATTCGCATTTTGTCATTTTGCAATAATTTGAATTACTGAGTCCGCCTTTGAAGCCATCGCCTAGTTCGTAGTTGATGAGTCGGTTCATGGCTTTTTCTTGCCTTTCATTAAGTGTCGCTAGCTTGAGCTTTTGCCTTAGTTTGGATAAGGTGATGATTTTCTTTGTATGCTGGATCGAAGAGATGAATGTGGGCTGCATGATGGCTAGAGCATTTGATATGTCTAGTG
>CAKZNV010000233.1 GCA_937132085.1 uncultured Rubritalea sp.
TAGTGTAAATAAGAGTAAATTAGCATCAGTTACATGGAGAACAACAAACAACAAAGTTTTAGAGAAATACGTCAGGCTGAAAAAGCAGCACAACGTAGAGCAGATGCTTTGGCTATTGAGCAAGGTGTTGATCCAGCTGTTATTCAGCAAAACAACTCTGCCTTTAAAAAGAATATCTTTAAGAATTCTCCTATTAAGCGAAATGGAAGAATAGTCTGTATCTAAACCTGATGGATAAAGAGCCTTCAGATTTCTATGATTGGCTCAACAAACTAAGCCTAAACAATATTCATTATTTCCTAGAAGGTGGGCAGGCTGTTAATTTATGGGCTTATAGGTTTGTAGATGAAAATACTACACTCAAAAACTATCTACCTTTCACTTCTAAAGACTGTGATATTTGGATTGATGCAGATGCTTTTAAAAACATCAGTAAGGTATTAGATGGCTCATTTGTAAGGAGTAGTTCACCTAGTGATGGTCAACTTGGTATTATTACTTCTGAAGATCAAGAGCTTACTCTAGATCTCCTCAGTAATGTCTTTGGTTTAAATATGGATGAACTAAGGCAAACAGAAAAGCGTGTCCTTGAGATCGAGAATATTAAGATTATTGACCCTATTTACCTGTTTAAAGGTAAGTGCCATAACTTAGTAAACCTCCCTCAAATAGACAGACATGATGGAAAACACACTCTGATGCTCAGCCTTATTATACCTGAATACATTAAAGGCTATATTGACGCCCTAGATACAGGGACACCTCAATACCCTCGTGAGCTTATAAATGAAATCAAGTTGTTACTAAGTCTCCAGAAAGACCAATTTGTCAGGGAAGCAATGAATACTTTAGATCTTACCATTGAACAACTGATCCCTTTAGATGAACTGTCCTCTTGTAGTAATGAACTCATACGCAAATACACCGAAGGTTCTCTGAAGCGATTATTTACGAAATAGATAAGCTCCTAGCCTGAGATGTCTGGCCTATGACTATTCTTTATAAAATAATCGATTCCTTAGTATCAAATACTCCAAGTAAAATTGCTTAGTTGATGAATTAATATCGTATGAGGCTTCTTCACGCAGAACCGACATTACATCACCATCAGAATATATCTTTAAAGTTCTACTTAAATCAATCCTGTCTGGATTTAATTCAGCCAAGTTCTCTAAATTATCCCTTCCGATGTAACCACCGAAACCTATCAATATGTCATCAGGGTGAATAACAGATGTGTGTTTTATCATCCTATTCTCCATTCCCCGAATAGAAGAGTGTATTGTATATTCCATAACTATGAAAAACACTGCCGCTAAAAATACAAAACACCATATCGCCTTACATTTAATTAATCTCTTAATAAACATCTAGATTTTGTATAGCTTGGTTCGTCTCCACTACCCCTTCCAAGCCAGCGTCAACAGCTCTTTCAGTCTATCTTCTTTAGTCGCTGATGTCTTGGCAATGAAGCCAGCGTTGTGAGCAAAGTGAACGTCTTCACATTCAGCTACGTTGGTAAACTCTAGTCTTAGGTCATCGTTGTAGCGGGTCAGTCCATAGCCTTCGCCACGGCGGTCTGGGTAGATCATTGCTACACAGCCTTGTGCTCTGGCTTCTGTCTCAATGTATTTCCCCATCCCTGCTGATGGCTCACCCTGCATAGGATCTGTGCGAGGCACGAACAATGCTTTCAACTCACCGCCTAGCTCCCAAACTTGTGCATTCTCATGCAGATATTCAATTCTTTCGTTCGCCGATGTTAGGAAATTCACAAGATCTTCGCCGACCATGCGCATCATTTCCCAGATCACATTGCCTGGCTCTAGCTCAGTGTGCTGAGCGAATCTTCTGAGCAGAGTAATATCGATCGGTGAGTTCAGCTTAGCCATCGCACCACGATCTACTCCTAACCACTTGGCTGTTTTCACCGCTCCTCTGGTGTCGAACCACTCAGCAGTTTCTAGCCAATCACAGAACTTACGCCCTGCTTCATAAAGGTCGAAATTTCTCAGTATCAGCGACAGCGCACAAGTAGGCACATAGTCTCTAGGGAACTGATGATGATCAAAGTTCCCCTTCTCAGCATCATGCTCACCACCCACATCGATCACGAAGACACTAGGATCAGCGAGATCTTCAGCAGTAGGTTCACGGCGGAAGATTGGCACTTGGTGGAAATGTAGAACCACACTACAGGCTAAAAAATCATCCTTATGGGCTCCCCCTGGATGGGTCACGATTGCTTTTATATTCATGCTTCCGAGTAAGACCGCCATTACTAAAAACGCAACATTTTACCATCGCCTAAGAGAGATTATTACGCTTTTATTAGCGAATGAGTAAGAAAGACACCAAACTTCCTAAAGGAGGCCCTAGCCAATACCAGCGCAAAACCATGTGGAAAGCAGCCACTGGGGTAGCCTTACTCATACTTGGAATTCTCCTCGTAGGCCTCGTCTGGCTCACTAGTAATGTTCTGTCATTCCTACAGCCTGTCCTCCTACCAGTCGCTATCGCTGGAATCATCGCTTACCTGTTAGACCCTATCGTAGCATGGCTTCAGGCGGAGGGCATGAGCAGGCTAAAATCCGTTCTCACTGTATTCGCCTCCTTCTTAGTCATCTTGGGAATCATGGCGATGATCATCATCCCTCCTATCGCTGAGCAAATCGGTGACGCAGAGCAACGCCAGAAGATCGGTGAAAACATGCGCACCACGATGGAAAAGCTAGGTGACACTCCGTGGGTCAAGCCATTCGTTGACTCAGCACTTTCTCGACATGAAGATTCAATTATCTCTCCAGAAACTACCACTATCGATGGTAAAGTCCCCTTCTCAGAAACGAACCTAGCCAACACCCTTAGTGAAAACACTGATAAAATCTTGAGTTTCGTCACCTCTAGCACCTCGACGATCCTAGGCACACTCGGTTACCTAGTCGGTCTCGCCATGGTGCCAATCTATCTCTACTACTTCCTCAAGGAAAGCGCTGCCATAAAGAACAATTGGCATGACTACGTCCCATTGAAAGCCTCAAAATTCAAAACTGAAGTCGTAGAAACTCTCCGTGAAATCAACGGCTACCTCATCTCCTTCTTCCGCGGTCAAGTGCTAGTCGCCATGATCGATGGTTTCCTCGTCGGTATAGCCCTCTGGATCTTCGGCCTACCCTATGGCGTCCTCATCGGACTCATTCTAGGCATTATCGGCATCATCCCATTCATCGGAAATATCATCTGTCTTATCCCTGCATGTTTCATCGCATTCGTCCACTTCTCAGCACCTGAAAACATCACAAGTCACGAGTGGCTACTAGGCAATAATCCATGGGCATACGTCGCAGCTGTGGCAGCTATCTTCATCGTTGTTCAGCAGATCAACTCACTCGTAACCGCTCCAAAAATTGTCGGTGAATCAGTAGGCTTACACCCAATGACCGTCATATTTTCCATGCTATTCTGGGCGCTCATCCTCGGCGGATTCTTAGGAACTCTCCTCGCTGTGCCTATGACAGCTGCCGTAAAAGTGCTCTTCCGCAGATACATCTGGGAACATAAAATCCAAAATAAGCCGCTTAAATTTGACGATGTGGACGAAATCTACGATATTGGTAATGGTGACTCAGATGAACCAGATGAATCATCCGAAAACGCAGAACCTGCAGCAACCTAATAGCCCAACATCATGAAACTCAAATTTCTCATTCCAGCCTCGGTCATCGCTCTTTCACTCATCAGCTGTGAAAAGCCATCCACCTCCACGACCTATGTCTATGAGAATACATCTGAGCCAGTCCCTGTAGTCACCACACTCAGTGCCCCTACTCCCGCTCCAGTGATCGAAGAAAATAGCGAGTTAGACGCCATCGCTGGCAAGCATGAAACTGGCAAACTCTTCCTGCGCTACAATGTCAGCTCAGACGAAATCAAAAAGTGGAACATCCTCGCTCCCTATGAGATAAATCTCGATCAAGAATACATAGAGATCACCTTCTCAGGAAACTACTACATGGACGGTGAACCCACCGGCAAAGGCAAAAAACGCCTCTACATAAAAAAAGAAAACATCCGAACTATTCTAGTTTCGGAAGAGTAGTCTCTCGTGGCGGCGGTTTGTAACCGCCCAGCCTATTCAGCTAGCTTCTCAAGCATCTTGCGGTTTTCTAGCATCACCTTAGATGCTAGCTCCATCTGTTTGCTATGCTGAGCATCATAAGAAGTGATCATTATTCCTTCTGCTGTCTTAACTAGGCTCATTTTATCCCCCTGCTCAATACAGAGCTTAGCCATGATCTCTTTAGGCAAAATCACTGCAAAAGAATCCCCCACTTTGATTACTTTTGTTTCAACAGTCATGTAACAGCGATACCACAAAAGTAATAAAAAGTCGATATGGATAAACAAAGACACAAAAATCCAAAATACTTATAAACGATTATTTATCTCCATAATGACCCTTTAGCTTGAGCGGTGATAAGAGAGTCGGTTTCAACTTTATATACTAACCTGTGCTCATTATCTATACGCTTAGACCACCATCCCGAGAGGTCGCTTTTTTAGAGCTTCTGGTTTTCCAATTCCACCATATGGGTCTCGCTTACTTTCCTCAATCAACCTCATGATCTTCTTCAGCAATTTTGTATTATTAGATACCCAAAATTGGAGATCATCAAATGCTTGATCTCTAAACTCCAAGCGCATCTTTTAAATCTTCAATTGTTTCAAATACTAAATGATCTTTTGTATCAGAATTTATAGCCTCAAGTAAACGTTTCTTGTTTTGTGGATGTGATAATAGTTTTTCAGTCGGATCCATTTTCTTTTCTTTTGGCTTCAAAACTTTGCTCAGAATGAAATCCTTCATGCTCATCCCCTCAAATGTGGCAAGCGTCTTAATTTGACGATGTTGTTCTGGATCTATCTCTATACTCAATCTGCTCATACAAACATACAACACAGATTGAACATTTTCTCAATACTGCACAAAAAAGCCCAGAGCATCTATTACGACACTCTGGGCTGATGATTTATTCTCTGAAGCTAATTAAAATAGCTCCTCTGGCTTAGGAATGATGTTTCCGTAGCGGTGAGTGGTCTCGGAGATGGACTGCTCTCTCACATAGTGGAGTAGCTCTATTCTTCCGTTGCTGATCACGCTCCAGTCAATCAATTGGATCGGGGCATCATTCGCTGCTCGGCTAAGATCTTCGCTAGCTCCCGGTGCTCTGAGACTACGATACGTTTTAGCCACGTTGGCCATACGATTACATAGTGCGGCTTCAGTTTCGATAGTAGCATCGGCAAATCCTTTCGTCTCAACCTCAAAGCTGAAATCGATATTCACACCTAACATCTTACCAGCAAGCTTAGCAAGTGCGAGCTCCGTAGCGCTCATCTTGTCACCTCTCACCAGAATGTTGCTTAGCTTACAGTAGCGGAAATGGTTAGTCTCACCAGTAAGCTGAGATGGATCGTGCTCTAGTGAGAATTCTGCATCCCACCAGTATTTATAACTGCCTGCTCCTGCCACTAGCTCGGAAATCTCTGCGCCAGTCTCTTTGCTAAGTTGAAGAATATATGAAGTAGTTTCCTTCTCTAACAGACCAGCGATCTGAGGAATAGCCGCCTGTTTCCATGTGCCGAACTGAGCCACATAGTTAGGTCCACCTGCCTTAGCTCCTGGACCGAAACATGAGTTCTTCCATCCACCGAATGGCTGACGTCGAACGATCGCTCCAGTGATAGAACGGTTGATGTAAGCATTACCCACCTCTACCTGCTCTCTCCACTCCTCGATCTCCCGGCGATCCAATGAGTGGATACCACCAGTGAGGCCGAAGTCTGAGTCATTCTGGATCTTCATCGCATGCTTGAGGTTTCTTGCTCTCACAAGACCGAGCACTGGGCCGAAACATTCTGTGCTACGGAACCAGCCATCAGGGTTGATACCAATCTTGATTCCCGGTGACCAGAGGCAAGGATTGCCGTCGATCATCTTAGGCTCTAGTAGCCACTCTTCACCTTCGTCTAGTGTAGTAAGCGCTCTGAGGAGCTCTCTACCTGGCTCACGGATTACCGGAGTCACGATAGATTTTGGCTCCCATGACTGACCTACTGTTAGAGAAGCCGCAGCATCTCTAAGCTGGCGCATGAATGCTTCGTTGTCATAAAGGTCTGACTCAATGATCGCTAGTGATGAAGCTGAACACTTCTGTCCAGCGTGACTAAATGAGCCTTTTACAAGATCCTTGATCGCTTGATCTGGATCAGCTGCACTCGTGATGATGAGTGAGTTTTTACCAGAAGTCTCAGCAAAGAGTCTCATATCTGGCTTCCAGTTCTGGAACATCCTGCCAGTCTCGTAAGCTCCTGTTAGAATCACTGCGCCGACTCTCTCGTCAGTCACTAGCCCTCTTCCGATCTCGTTATCTGGGCAAGTCACGAACTGAAGCACTTCACGTGGAACACCTGCGTCCCAGAGAACATTCACCATCGCCCAAGCTGTAAGCACGGTCTCAGGTGGTGCCTTCATGATGACTGTGTTTCCAGCCATCAGTGCAGCGAGAATACCGCCACAAGGAATAGCATAAGGGAAGTTCCAAGGAGGTGTGATCACTACTGTGCCGAGTGGTGTGAACTCAGATCCATCATAGAATCCATCTCTACTCATGCTCTCTGCATAGTAAGTTGCGAAGTCGATCGCTTCACTAAGTTCCGCATCCGCTTCAGGGATCGCTTTACCAGCATCGAGCGCCATCACTCCGATAGCTTCACCACGTGCTTTTCTGAGACCAGCCGCTACTTGTTTTAGAATTTTAGAACGTCCGTCAACACCCACTTTTTGCCATTCAGCCTGATTATTTACCGCACACTCTAGTGCTGTGTTTACCTGAGCAGCATCTGCTAGTGAATACTCGTAAGCTTCACAGTTACGTGATGGATCTCTGCCTATTCCAGCAGCGTTAGTTGTGAATGTCTCTCCATTGATACAAACTGGGATTTTAGAAATCTCAGCACCTTGCATTTCTTTCACCTGAGCGAGTGCCCATGATTGGTTGTGTCTGAGTGACCAGTCTGTGTCTGCTGCGTTCTCAAATTTCTCATCATAGTCCACACCGAAGTCTTCAGCACGGCGATCTTGCACTCTGTTAGGAGTCGCTTGCACAGTGTCCTTCTTCTCACAAGCCGCGAGGAACATGTCTCTCTGCTTCACCCAGAGTGGGCAGCCTGGCTTCATTCCGAACAGGTCATGCAGGAAATTCTCTTCCGCTGTATTCTCATCGAGGCGTCTCACTAGGTAGGAAATCGCTGAGTGGAAATCTTCCTTCTTCACCACTGGTGCATAGAGGAGGAGTCCGTCCGCTGCCTTCTGAACTGCACGAGCCTGGTGGTTCGCCATTCCTTCTAGCATTTCAAATTCTACGTGATCTTCAACACCATGCATCGCACGGAGTAGAAGAGCGTAGGATACTTCAAATAAGTTATGTGAAGCAACACCGAGATTTACCACCTCAGCATGTGCTGGGATACAACCGTAATGCACCATGCGCTTGAAGTTCGCATCCAC